>JACQVT010000545.1 GCA_016209665.1 Planctomycetota bacterium
CACGTAGCCGACGCCCATGTTGAACACGTCGAACATCTCGCCGCGGGCGACGCCGACGGACTGGAGATACTTGAAGATGGGCGGCACCTGCCACTTCCTGGTGTCCAGCACGGCGGTGCAATGCTCGGGCAGGACGCGGCCCAGGTTGCCGGGCAGCCCGCCGCCGGTGATGTGGGCCATGCCGCGGACCACCTGCTTGACGCGGTACTTGCGGAGGACGCTGAGGACCGGCTTGACGTAGATGCGGGTGGGTTTGAGCAGCTCGTCGCCGATGGGGCAGCCGACCTCGGGCACGACGGAGTCATACCGCAACCTGGCCTCCGTGAACACGAGGCGGCGGACCAGCGAGTAGCCGTTGGAATGCACGCCGCTGGAGGGCAGGCCGATGACCGCGTCGCCGGGCTCGATCGTCGAACCGTCGACGATACGGCCCTTCTCGACGACGCCGACGGCGAAGCCCGCGAGGTCGAAGTCGTTGGCGGCGTACAGGTCGGGCATCTCGGCCGTCTCGCCGCCGATGAGGGCGCAGCCGGCCTCGATGCAGCCGCTCGCGATCCCCTCGACCACGTCGGCGACCCACTCAGGATCGAGGCGGTGGACGGCCACGTAGTCGAGGAAGAACAGCGGCACGGCCCCGACGGTCAGCATGTCGTTGACGTTCATCGCGACCAGGTCGATGCCGATGGTGTCGAAGTGGCCCGACTCGCGGGCGAGCAGAATCTTGCTGCCGACGCCGTCGGTGCACGCCACCAGGACGGGCTCCTTGAAGTTGCGTTTGAACAGGTCCTCGCGGTAATCGAGGCGAAAGAGGCCGGCGAAGCCACCGTGCGACTTCATCACCCGGGGACCGTAGGTGCTCCGCACGATCGGGCCGATCAGGTCGACCATCCGGTCGTTGGCGGTGATGTCGACGCCGGCGTCCTTGTAGGTGAGCCGCTTGCGGGCCATCGGGGCAATCTATCGGGGGACGAGTGTGGCGACAAGCCCCGCGGCAGCCCCTTTGACAACCGACCGACGGACGGTTAGACACCTGTACCGCCAGTTCGCATGACAGAATCGGCGGACCGCCTCGTTTTCTCAGGACCGCGTCAACTGGTTGACGCACTCTCGGTTGGCGGGCGGTGGAGAAACGGCAACAAGTTGCCTTGGTCCTGGAAGACGCCCGCCAGTTCTATCACGCACCTGTACTGCCGCGGCGAAGGGGTCGGATGCGTTCACGAATGGCGATACGGGGGAACGGGTGGGTGTCGGCAGCGGGGCCCGGGAGGGCGGGCCTGGTCTGCCTGCTGGCGATGGGCTGCGCGGGGCCGGGACCGACGTTGTTGCCGGCGGTGCCGGCGAAGATCGAGCCGGCGGCGGGCGGGGCGACGCTCCAGTGGTATGACACCAACGGCGACGCCAGGCTGGACTACGCCGAGGAGGTCGGCGCCGACGGGCGCGTCGGCAAGCTGCGGTATTCGACGGGCAAGGCCATCGAGGAAGTCGATCTGCGGGCGATCCCCCCTGGCGAGCGGCGCGACCTCGTGCTGATTCTCGACAGCGTGCCGTTCGCGATGGTACAGCAGGCGTGGCGGCATGGCGGATTCCAGTTTTTCCCGCGGCCGACGCGGACGATCGCCCCCTTCCCCGTGTTGACGGACCCGTGCCTGGTGGACTTCTTCCACCTGTTGCCCGGCGTGGCGATCGAGTCGGACTACTACGACGGGAAGGGCCAGACCCGCCCTTACGATGTCTACCTCGGGGGCGGCGTGGCCGTCTGGCATCCCAGGGTCGACTACTGGCTGTCGCACACCGCCCACGGGTCGGCGTACCTCGACCAGTTGCCGTGGTTCGACCACGAATTGCGGCGGATTCAGGACGGGTTCGATCGCTCGGGCAAGACGACGTTCATCGGCTATTGCGTGGGTACCTCGGCGCTGGGAGCTTTGCGGGGCTGGGACGGGCACGCCATCGGCATCTCGCGGGTGGACCGATTCTGCCATGCGATGATGTTCCGAACGCGCGGCCGCCTGCGGATCACGCTGCTTTCGGATCACGGACACAACAACGTCCCCGCCAGCCGGCGAATTCCGTTGACCGATCTGCTGCGGGAAATGGGCTATCGGATCACGGACCGTTTGCAGGCGCCCGGCGATCTGGTCGTGCCGGAGTTCGCCATGGTGAGCAGCGCGGCGATCTACACGCGAACGCCTGCCCCGGTGGCCCGCGCCGTCGTGCAGATTGAGGGGATCGAGCTGTCGGCGTACCGCGAGGCGGACGACGGCATCGTCGTGCTGTCGCGCGACGGCGAGGCCCGCGTCCGCAAATCGCCGGGCGGCTACCGTTACGAGGTCGGGATGGGCGACCCGCTGCGACTCACGCCAATTCTCGACCGCTTGAAGCAGCAGGGCAGGATCGAGCCGGACGGATGCTTCGCCGACGCGGTCCTGCTCGAAGCGACGCGAGACCATATTTACCCCGACGCCGTCGACCGGCTGTGGCGGACGTTCCACGAGCAGTTCAAGCATCCGCCGGACGTGCTGATCTCAGTGCAGGACGGCTACCACTGCGGCAGCGCCTTTCAGACCCGGGCGGTGGGCGCCCTCAAGGCCGTGCACGGCAACCTGGGACCGCTCAGCTCGTCGGGCTTCGCGATGACGACAGCGGGCGAACTGCCGGAGGTGCTGCGAATGCGCGATCTGGCGGATGCGCTGGCCGGGCTCGGGATGGATCTGCAACGCTGAGTCGGGCTTTATAACCCATTGTCATAACAGAGCTTCAGGTCGCTGCCGCCCGACGGTCGCGTCGACCCGCCCGCGTGAAAAAAACCTGCGCCGACCTCTCCATAGGCGATCTTCGCGGTAGAATATGAGTAGATGGTGTCAGCATGCATCTCGGCTGACAATGGCTGCCCGCTCGGGAACGACGCCTGACCGTCAAGCCAGGAAGGACCACACCATGAGACGCAGGACCATCGCTGCCTGCCTCGTAGCTTGGTTTGCCGCGGCAACCTCGGGCCAGACCCTAATCATCTACACCCTGGAGTTGGGTGGCGACAACCGCACGGAGCTGTGGGAGGCCGGCCTGCGGCCGGCGTTCACATCCGGCGTGACGGACGGGACGACCACCACCTGTCAGGGCATGGATGTGACCTGGGCAGTGCGGGTGAGCGTCGGCGGCGTCCACGTGGACCCGGGCGGACCGGGCGACGGGAAGGCCCCGCTCGGGGCGGCCGAGTTGGCGTTCGACATCCAGTTGTACGAGGCCGACGGGACAACGCCGATCGTGCTTGATGCCGCCCCGCTCTCGTGCGAGGTCGGCACGGCGGGAGTCGCGGGGGCCCGGGGATGTCGACCGACGGACAAAGGGTACCACAGTTCCATCAACGACGGCGACGGTGACGGGTCGCGCGGACAGAACGGGGCGATCATCGATTGTCTGGCCAATGCCGCGTTCGCCTTCGGCCTGGTGCCGAGCGGGGGCGAGGCCAGCCGACTCATCGATCCCGTGCCGGGGCCGTACTTCGACTACGGCTGGTACCCCACGGCCAACGGGCGCAGCGGGACCGATCTGACCTGTACGGTTCCGGTCAGCACGACCGTCACCGGCCTCTCGGGCCTGATAGGTTTCCATGCCCGGTACGCCGAGTACGACTACACCCGCCACTCACCTGGCGTCGGCCAGGATTGGGTGGGCGGCGCGGTAGGCGGCGCTCAAGGCTTCGGCGTCGACCGGCCGCTCTTCGAGGGCCAGATCAATACAAGCGGTCTGGTGCCGGGCTACTACGTGCTGAAGGTGATCCCCGACCCGGCCCGCAACCAGGTCCTGCACGGCGACGTGGTGTGGGACAGCCCGACACCGGACTACGGCGGATGGTCGACGTTCGCCGTAGCGGCCAACGAGGTCACGGTGATGAGTGCGGGGCGGTTCGAGATCGCACCGCCCGGTGGTTGTGGCTATCCCGGCATGATCGTGGCCTGCAAGCTGTTCTACAACCAGTCGTTCTATGACGGCAACAAGATCGGCATCGACCCAGCCCCCATCAGCGGGGCCAACAACGATGACGCCGACGCCATCGACAACGGTGGTCCAGTGCCGGCGCGGGGTATGCCCTACATCGTCTACCCCGCCAAGATCCCGCTCATGCCGGGCGGCGGCCAAGCGACGCTGGCCAACTGGACCGGCTACGACAAGGGGATCAATGGTCTGACCTACGACATCCAATGGCCGATCCGGCCACCGCAGGCTTCCGACTTCGTGTTCCACAACATCGGCAAAGCCGGAACCGTCGTCCCGGGACCCGGCAACGTCGTGACCCCGATGGCGTTCGCGACTCAGAGCCTCGGTGGTTCCCCGCCGGTGACCCGCGTGCTGATGACGTTCACCGGTCTGACGAACACGTGGTTGCAGGTGGACATCGGGACAGGGTTCGGGTGGGGCACCGGGACGCACTGGTGGGGCAACGCCGCCGGCGACACGGGCCAGGGCAACACGGCCCCGAACGTTTTGGTGAACGCGACGGACGAAATCTGGAGCCGCAGGCATCCCACGACGCCGCTGAACCGCTCGCCGGTGCAGGACATGGCCGACGTCAACAAGGATGCCCTGGTCAACGCAACCGACCAGATCTACGTCCGCACGCACCCCACCACGCCGCTGAACTGCGTGAAGATGATCACCCGTTGATTTGGCTTTTGGCGCCGATCTGGTATGGTCGAGGCCGGGCCCGTGCCCGCCGGCGAGTGGACCGTGGTTAAAGGGAAAGGACCACGGCTTCGGGCGGCACGGGTCGCGGCCTTGACGAGGATACCAGAACGATGATGCCACCCTTGACTCGCGACGGGACGCAAAACGTCCAAGAGCGACGTAGTCGCGTCGCGTGTCAAGGGCCACGATCGGGTGCGGTCGGCTTCCTGGCCGCCGTTGTTTTCTCTCTCACGCCAGCACAGGCGGTTGAACGGTGGGACGGCCCGCGATTGGCGGCGACGCGGGACCTGCTCAAGACGGTGGAAGGCAAGATCGCGGGTCGGCCCTGGGCCAAGGCCCTGGCCGCGGAACTCATCGCCGAGGCGGACAAGTGGGCCGCCCGGCCGATCAACCCACCGACGACGGGAGGCGGCTGGTACCACAACTACGTCTGCCCGAAGGACGCGGGCTTCCTCGAATTCCGCGAGGATTCGCCCCGCAAGCACTGGTGCCCACGGTGCAAAAAGTTCTACGAGGGCGACAAGCTGGATGCGTCGTGGGTGAACCGGCGGCACATGGACTTTGCCCAGGCGGCTCAGGTGTGCGCGGTGGCGTTCCGTGTCGGGGGCAAGCCGCAGCACGCCGACTGGGCGCGGCGGGTGCTGCGCTGGTACGCCGACCGCTACGAGACGTTCCCCGTGCACGGCGAGTGGGCGGGCCGGGGCCGGGTGATGGGCCAGTCGCTGGATGAGGCCATGTGGCTGATCCCGATGGCGACGGCGTTCGACCTGGTTGCCAAGACCGTCGGCGACGCGGATCAGCAAGCGATCATCGGCAAGCTGATCCTGCCCGCGGGCAAGCACATCGAGGGGTATTCCGGCGGCATCCACAACATCCAGTGCTGGCACGCGACGGCCCGGCTGATGGCCGGCCTAGTGGGCAGCGATGTGACCATGCGCGACCGGGCCGTGGCTGACCTGCGCGACAACATCGACAAGGGCATCACGCAGGACGGGTTCTGGTTCGAGGGGTCGATCACCTACCACTCGTTCACGCTGATGGCCCTGACGCCGGCGCTGGTGGTCGCGAAACACAACGGCATCGACCTGGGCCGGCCGGACAAGCTGCTGGCGATGTACACGGTGCCGGCCAAGCTGGTGCTGCCGAGCGGTGTCCTGCCGGCGCTGAATGACGGGGGCGGGGCGAACCTGTCGAGCATGGCCTGGCTGCTGGAGACCGGCTGCTACCTGTTCGACAGCGAGCCGCTGCGGCGACAGCTCGCGTCGATCCACGCGGGCCGCGAGCGGACGCAGGCCTCGATGTCGTATAAGATCGC
>JACQVT010000548.1 GCA_016209665.1 Planctomycetota bacterium
CGCCGGCTCGACGAGGTCGTCCTGGATGCACAGCAGCGGCCGCCCGTCGGGACTCGCCCAGGCGACCACCTTGGCGGCGGTCAGCGGCGGCACCGTCCGCGGGGCCAGCCAGAACAGCTCCCGATCGTCGCGGGTCCAGCGGGCGACCACCGGTGCCATCAGCGGATCGAAGGGCACGAGGCACAACGTCCCCGCGCGGGCGAGTTCCGTTCTCGGCCTCAGTGCTGTCGGGGGGTTGGTCATGGCCGCCTCCGCCGTATGATACACCCTGGTCACGCCCTTCCCAAGTCCCCTCACGGTCGAGTTCAAAACAGCTTCACCGGACGCTATACTGCATCGGCAGGAAGGCTGGCGGGCAGTGACCCAAACCGAACCGGTTGACGTGTTTCGAGGCTACCGCGTGCGCCGGGAGGTCTGGCGGCTGGCCGATCGGCCGATCGACCTGACCTGGCCCGAGGACGAAGCGACGGAACTGCTGGATTTCGTCGAGCAGCCGGCCGCGCGACGATACGAGCGTGTGTTGGCCGCCGACATGCTCTACGAACGGCGGTTGGCCGAGCCGCTGGCCGCGTGGATCGCCTCGGCTCTGACGCCCGGCGGGTATGCCTTGGTCAGCGACCCGAACCGCGCTGCCGCGGACGGTTTCGGCGATTGCCTCGCGCGGCACGGTCTGCGCGCCCAGTTCGTTTCCGTCGAGACCACCGCCCCGGCAGGGCTGCCGACTCGCGGCCGGATCTGGCGGGTTACGCGGTCGGGCTCGATATCGAGTAAGAGTGCATCCTAAAACCCGTGTGGGACCGGCTTCCAGCCGGTCGGTTTTCAGGGTTTTAGGATGCACAGTAAGGGGCTCCAGCAGAACATGTGGGACCGGCTTCCAGCCGGTCGATCGGACCGGCAAGAGGCCGTTCCCACACAGAGTATCGTTGGACTTCCTGACGCATGAACTCGATGTCGCGAACGATCCGACGGGGTTTGACGGCGCTGATCGCCGCCGCGGGCGTGCTGGTGGCCGACGGCGCATGTTCGGAGCGCCCGGCCGACGGATCACGTCCCCCGGCCGGCCAGCCGACCGCGGGTAAACGCCTCCGCGTAGCCGGGATCGTGCTCAAATGGATCACCGCCGACAAGGAGCGCAACTACGCGCGGGTCGAGCCGCTCGTCCGGCAGGCCGCCGCCCAGGGAGCCGAGCTGATCGTCACCACCGAGTGTTTCCTCGACGGTTACGCGATCCGCGACAAGACCATCCCCATCGACCAGTGGCATCGCCTGGCCGAGCCGATTCCGGACGGCCAGTACGTGCAGCGGCTGCGGCGGCTGGCCCGGGAGCTGCGCGTCTGGATGGTGGCCGGCATGCTGGAGCGCGATGGGACGTCGACGTTCAACACCGCCGTCCTGATCGACCCAGGCGGCGACCTCGTCGGCAGGTACCACAAGCAGCGGCTCGATCACGAGTTTGTCCGCAACACGCCGGGACACGACAACCCGGTGTTCGCCACGCCGTTCGGCAAGGTTGGCCTGATGATCTGCGCCGATCGCCGCCAGCCCGAGATCGCCCGCCAGCTTCGGCACAACGGGGCCGAGTTGATCGTCTGCCCGTCGGGCGGCATGTGGGGGCCCCAGAAGAACGACCACTATCTGCAGAGCCGTTCGCGCGAGAACGGCGTGCCCATCGTCTTCGTGCATCCGGTCGAGTTCCTGGTGACGGCTGCCGACGGGGCCATCCTCGACCGCCGCTTCGTGGGCCAGGAAATGTCCCTCCCGCCGGAGAAGATCGGCACGGAGGCCGACGGCCATCTGATCGCGATCTACGACCTGCCCCTCGACGGCACCGGCCCGGCGTCGAGTCTGCCCGCCGGGGCCATGTGAATGCCTGTTATATGTCATCCTGGACATCACGCCGCTTGAGACGTCTCGCGGCTGAGCGCATCGGTCTTCGACAAGCTTGGGCCTGAAAGGAAGCGGCCTTCGAGGATCGGCGTCCGTGGGATGGGAATCAGGAACCAGGGGCCTGGGTGCTTGACACTCATCGGCGGCGGCTTACAATCCGGCCCGACATGACGCTGGTCTTACGAGCATGGAGGCGCTGGGTGTGGGCGGCGCTGGTGGCGGCGGTCGGTGCGGCGAGCCTCGGCTGCCGGTCGACGGGGCCGACGCACCTGCCCACCGAGGCCGACCGGGCCGACATGCTCGCCCTGATGCTGCCCCAGAAGATCAAGATCGAGCCCTTCACCAAGATCAAGAGCTTCAACGAGGACGAGGTGCCGGACGGCCTCCTGGCCGTGGTGCGGGCGTTCGACAAGTTCGGCGACCCGGTCAAGGCGGTCGGGCTGTGGTACTTCGAGCTGTGGAGCTTCCGCGGGGCCTCCGGCGACAACAAGGGCGAGCGGCTGGCCTTCTGGGAGCGGAACGTGAGCACGGCCGAAGAGGTGCGCCTATACTGGACGCGGGCCCAGATGTTCGAGTTCCAACTCGCCTGGACGGCGGGCGTGGAGGGCTTCCAGCCGGGCCAGAAGATGATCCTGACCGCGACCTACCGGGCGCCGTGGGACGAGACCTTCGAGGACGAGTACGTCCTGGAGTTCCAGTTGCCGCCGGGCGTCATGATGCCGCCGGTGCTGCAAAGATAAGCGAGGGCCGGAGCCATCGGCTCGCGATGACATTGAACGTCGATCGACGAGGAGTCTGTCCCGGAACCCTGAGACTCGACCGGCTGGAAGCCGGTCCCACACGGGTGCAGGAGCAGCGTCGGCCGGCGTCGGGTCCGGCGGGGGTGTTTCCGCCGGTCCCACACGGGTGCAGGAGCAGCTCCGAAGGAGTGTGACGATGAGACCATCTCGCTGGCAGTGGATCGTGGCGGCCGCCGTCATTGCCGCGTGCGGCTGCAGCAAGCTCACGTACGAGAACTGGCAGACCATCCAGGTCGGCAGCGCCAGTCAGGACCTGGTCAAGGCCACGCTGGGCGAGCCGTGGAAGACGGTGGATGGCACCTGGGTGTACAACGACCCCGATCGCCACATCACGGCGATGGTCAAGTTCAGCGATGACAAGGTCATCGGCAAGGAATGGGCCGACGCCGAGCGCGGCATGGAGACGGTCGGCGAGCAGCCCGACCAGCCCGGCGAGTCGGAGAGGCTGCGCATCCAGGAGATCCGGTAGACCAGCGACGGGTCAAAGCCTTCGCGTTGGAAACAGGCGGGCAGGGGTTGCCCGCCCTCCGAGCACGCCGGGCTGTCAAGAAGGTGGGCAAGGATGCCCGCCCCCCAAGCATGCCGGGCTTTGAGGAAGGCGGGCAAAGATGCCCAATGGCCCTAAGCCAAGTTTATTTCGCCAATAAAAACAGCCTCCGCAAGCCGATGGATGGAGTGTTACTGGTGGTCGTGGACGACCGCCATC
>JACQVT010000058.1 GCA_016209665.1 Planctomycetota bacterium
CAGCACGTGCAGCCCGGCTGTCAGCGCATCGAGTACGATCGGAGCGTGCGTGTAGTTCGGCGTCGTGATCACCACCGCATCGCACAGCCCGGCGCGCAGCAGGTCGGTGTGGCGGGCGAACGTGCGGATGTCTCCGCCCCCGGCCAGCTTCACCCCCGCTTCCGCCCGCTGGGGCACAACGTCACACAAGGCCGTGGCCTGACACCGGCCCACGAGTCCACGGATAATCTGCAAGTGGGCTCGACACCGGTTGCCGATGCCGATCACAACGAGCCGCACCGGCGCCGGCGCAGGGGCCGACGACGCCCCCCACACCGACGTCGCTGCCGACAAACCGGCGACACCGCCCACCGTCGTCCTGATCATCCGTCTGCGGGTGATTCCCTCGTCGCCCATTGGACTCCTCCCGTACGAACCGTATCCCCCGGTGTGTTCAAAACCCTGACCGGCTATTCCTGGTGGAGTTGTTTGACCGACGCGGGTTCGCCCGCCACCACCTGCGGCGTGTCACCTGCCAGCTCGATCTCAACGTACTCCGGCTCGTTGCGCAACTGGATCGTCAGCCCCCCGGCTTCCAATCGCTGCGAACGGCCCAGGCAAACGTGGACCACCCGCCCGGCGACATCACGGCGGACAAGACACAACTGCCCCGTCAACGTCAGGCCCGCGTCGGGCACGACCACGGCGGCCGTCACCGGCTGCGACGAGGCGGCCGTACCCACGACGTCCCGCGAAACGATCAGGTCCCGCCGGCCGTCGGCCAGCGTCAGCTCGACCGCCACATCCCCGTCCGACGCCGGCGCCCCGTCGACCGTCCGCACGGGCAGCCGCCGGATGGCCGCGATGTTGCTCGCGGACACGTATGGCTCGACGATCGACACGAACGTCGAGGCCAGCGGGGCCTGCTCGGCCCATCGGCGGGCGACGACGTGCGGCACCCAGGCCTCGTCGTTGCTCTCGAAGCTGTGACGCGAGATCGAGACCCACGATTCGCCCACGTAGGCCTCGGCACCGCTCGTCAGGTCTGTATACCGCACGCGCAGGTCGATCGGGGAGGGCAACAGCTTGTACCGGTCCTCGACCTTCCACTCCACCGACCAGCCCGGCCCGGCGGGTCCGCCGCGCCAGCTCCGCATGTGCGGATTGTCCGCGTATACGCTGGCCGGCGCATCCGGCGCGCCCCGGGTGGTGATGGTGCCGAAATGGCTCCGCGTGAATTTGGCGTGATCGCTTCCACCGACCACGCGGAAAACGTCCACCACGTAGAAGTCCCGCTCAGACACGTCGACCATCGCCGCCGTCCGTTCGTATTGGCTGCCGCCGATCAGCGCCGGACCCGACGCCCGGATGGCATGGAACTGCCGCCCGTCCGCCCACAACGTCGTCACGCCGTCGGCCTTGTGCGTATCCCGGCCATCCACCACGACCGTGTTGTGGGCCATGCTGGATGTGTACCACCTCGCCCGCGGCGCTCCCCAGCCGCCGTACTGCACCGGCGGGTAGCCGAAGTCCGGCATCAGGTCCAGCCCGCGGGCGTACAAACCAAGGTTCATCCCGTCGGCGTGCGAGTGGGCTCCGCCCGAATCGTAGTCCAACCACAGCACGCGCTCGTTGTCGCCCCTGCCGCTGCGAAGCAACCCCAGGTGCCACTGCTGCTTGTTGACGCTCGGCAGGTCGATTCGCGTGCCGACGCGGTCGATGATCGCCGCCACCTTTCGTTGCAACGCCGCCGGATCATCCGCGAACAGATCGTGCGGCAGGCCGTCTGGCTTGCCCCCGTTGCCGTGGTACAGCGCCTGCAGAAAGCGCACGTCGTCCGTTTGCTCGTACACCCGCCACACGAAGCGGTACATCGACGGCATCAGGCTCGCCTGCCGCGAGAAGCCAACGGACACGTAAGCGTCCACCGGCACGCAGAACGCCGCCGCGTCGCCGCAGGTGGGGTAGTAGCGCTGCAAACACCAGGCGTCCATGTGGAACCGGAACGCGTCGTGCAGCCGCGGCACCCGCTTGAACATCTCCGGCAGGAACGTCGGGGCCATCCGGTCGTACATCGCCAGCAGGTTCGCCAGGCCGTGAATCGCCATGGCCGAGTACCCCGACATGCCCTTCTCGCCGCTGGTCCCGTCCACCGCCGTCGTCTTGTCCACGATGCCGGCGATGACCGCGTTCACGGCGTCGCGGTTCTCCGGCCAGGCCAGCGCCGTCATCGCGAAGGCGATGGTCACGTCCGTCTGCGGGTAGTTCGACCGAATCTTGGCCTGGTTGGTCTGACAGTCGATGAGAATCCGCTGCTCGATGTTGCGGCGGATGTCGGCGAACGCCGCCTTGGGACTATCAAGCTTGTACTGCCGCGCCTTGCCGGCCAGAAACGCGGGTAACGATGCGTAGTCGCGCAGCCCGGCGAGCACCATGTCCCACGCCAGCACCAGCTCCCGCGTCTCCCAACACGAATCATGCCACGTCGAGACGTACCCCGCCACGCCGTCGACCTCGTAGACTTTGCCCTCCTTCTTGAAGTCGAACGTCGGATACAGGTCCGCCACCCGGTCCAGCAGCACCCCGGCCTTGTGGGCGTACCGCCCATCACCCGTCAGCAGGTACGCCTCGCCCAGCTTATGAATGCCGTCGACGACCGCCTGCTTCCACTGGCCGTAGATCAGGTATGCCCCGATGAACCGCCACCGCTTGTCTCCATCCACGTACCCCTCGCCGTCGTCCACGCCGAACCCGCGCAGCGGATCGTTCGCATCGGGGTGCTCGACGTTGAACAGCAGCGACCGGTCCGCCCGCTTGGGGTCGAACACGTAGTGTTCGTCCAGGCCGGACTCGTAGAACTTGCGGAAGTCGTTCTTGGGGAACTCATTCTTGCAGTGCGGGCAGCGGACCTTCCACGGCCGCTCCAGCGCCGCGATTTCCCAACTGTACATCGGCACGCCCTTCTTGCACGCCGGGCAGTGCCCGTTCGACCACACCATCCACGACCGCGTGATCGTGTGGCCGAACATCAGCGACCACAACTCATCGTCGCTCATCCTCAGCCAGGGCTCGGCCGCCCGGACGATCTCATCGCGGATCGCCGCCGCCCACGGATACTTCGCCGCGTTCTCCCGCCCCCGGGCCACCAGCGCCTCCGGGAAGAACGCGCTGCCCTCCTTCGCCGCCGCCGCTGGACTCGACGTCGTTATTGTGATCGCGATCAACGTCCCACAAAGGCAGCGTGTTCGACCAGGCACGGTCACCATCCTCCGGCCATTCGCCATGTACCTATACTCCCAACGAGCCGCGCGCCGCCAACCGGCCAGGTACCGAGCCCGCACGGCGTCACAAGCCTACCCCAGGCACGGGATTTCTTCACCCAAGGAATTGAGGACCAGAATCAATCCGCGAAGAACTCGTCAACCTGGCACGAGAACCCCGGCAGGACCGTCTCGTCGGTCAGCGTGTCGCCGCGGGCAAGAACGGACGGCTCGGCATCCCGGCTGTAGACGTGCACCCGGCACGACTTCGGATCAATCACCCACACGCGATCGACGCCCATCCGCAGGTACTCGCCCACCTTCTCCACCATCTCCCGCCACCCTTGCCCCTTGCCGACGATCTCAACCACCAGGTTCGGCGGTACGGCGGAGAAGCCATCGAGCCGAGTCTGCTTCGGCAGTCGTTCATACGCGTAGTAGGCTACATCCGCCCCTCTCACGGTGTCAGGCTGCGTCTCCACCGCGAAGCCTACCTCGCCTGTCAGGGTGCGTCCCAGCCGAGTCCGACGTTCCCATTCCCACAACAAGCCGGCGATCCTGGCCGTCACTCTGCTGTGCGATAATCCGCCCGGCGACAAGGTGATTACCTCCCCGCGCACCAGTTCACAGGGACCCAGTCCCGCGGCGATCCGCTCGAACTCGATGGCGGTCGTGAGTGTTCGGGTCGACATGGTCATGCCCTCGTCTCTCCATTGTACCCCGCCGAAGCCCCAGGACCAACCACCCGTCCGCGCTCTCGGCCACACGATTGACTCTGGACCGCCAAGTCGTCACCATGCACTCGCCCGACGGTTCGTCAACCGCTGGTTAACTTCATGGAGAACCCATCATGTCGCGACTGGACAAGACTCCCAACCGCACGAGCCGCAAGACCACGCGTCGCAGCTTCATCGCACGCACCGCCGCCTCGGCCGGCCTCGCCGCAACCACCCTGCCCCACAAGGTGTCCGCCCGGGTACTCGGGGCCAACGACCGCATCGGCTTCGGCATGATCGGCTGCGGCGGCGAGGGCAACGCCCTCATGGGCCTGGTCAAGCAGCTTCGCGACGCCGGCACCAAGGTCGAGATCGTCGCCGTCTGCGACATCTACCGCCCTCGCTTGAGCAAGGCGGCCAAGCTGCACGCGGCCAAGGCTTACGACGACCATCGCGAGCTGCTCGCCGACGCCAACGTCGACGCCGTCGGCATCGCCACGCCCGACCACATCCACGGCGGCCAGGTCATCAACGCCGTCCGGGCGGGCAAGCACGTCTACTGCGAGAAACCGGTCACCCACTGGCGGCAGTTCGAGCTGACCAAACAGATGGCCGCCGAGGTCCGCAAGTCCGGCTGCGTCTTCCAGCTCGGCACCCAGTACATGTCCGACTCCGCCTGGCACCAGGCCCGCAAGCTCATCGCGGAGGGCCTCATCGGCAAGCCGCTCCACGCCGAGTGCGGCTTCTTCCGCATCGGCGACTGGGGCGAGCGCGGCATGCCCATCGACGATGCCAACGCCCAGCCCGGCCCCGACCTGAACTGGGAGGCCTTCCTCGGCGACGCCCCCAAACGCCCGTTCGACGTCAGCCGCTTCTTCCGCTGGCGGATGTACGAGGACTACTCCGGCGGTCCCGTCACCGACCTCTATCCCCATGCGATCACGCAGGCGATCTATATGCTCGGCGTCACCTTCCCCAGCCTCGCCACCGCCATCGGCGGCAAGATGCGTTACGAGGAGCGCGAGGTGCCCGACACGTTCCACATGCTCGTCGACTACCCCGAAAAGGTCGCGCTGACCATGGTCGGCACGCAGGGCAGCGATCACGCTTGCGCCCCCGCCCGCCCCCCAAGCCGCGCTCCGATCATCCGCGGCTGGGAGGGCACCCTGACGTTCGAGGGCGAGGAGATCGTCTTTACGCCCGGCCCCGGCAACAAGACTCACCCCGCCAAGCGCATCCGCATCGAGCGTCCCTTCGACCACGTGCGCCACATGGCCAACTTCCTGGAGTGCTGCCGCACCGGCCAACCGCCCTACTGCCCGGTCGACCTCGCCTACCACGTCCAGACCGCCCTGCAGATGGCCACTCTCGCCATGCGGGCCGGCAAAACGGCCAAGTTCGACCGGGCGCAGGAGGCGATCGTGATCTGACGGGCCTGCGGCCTGCGGCGTGCGGCTTGGGGTGTGCGGCTTGAGGCTTGCGGCTTGAGGTCGCCGCAAGCGGCCCTCCGTGGTGAGCTTCAGGGTACATTGATTCTGCGGATGCGGGGATGAGCGGTAGTGGAGGATCACGCATATGTCTTCCCACAGCGATGAGCACGGTCGCACCGGTTACACAACAATGATCATCCTGGGCATCTTGCCCGTCACCATAGCGGCGCTGACGGCGGACGTACTCGCGGCGGATCTGAAGCCGCCCCCGCCCGACCCGGCCAAACCCGTCAACTACATCGAATGGCTCAACAAGATACTGGACGCCAATGTGAAGGAGAATGCCGCCGACGTGTATGGCCAAGCGTTCGCCAAGATGAAGCCGCTCGAAGGCGACTGGGGCGACACACTGGACGGCCCTTGGTCAGACAACAAGTCCGTCTCCGGCTGGCTGGCGGCCAACCGCGAGGGATTGGCGCTGTACCGCAAGGCCTCCGCCATGCACGAGTGCTTCTTCCAGATCGACGATCCAACGCCGCAGGGTGATGTCCGCATGGACCATCTGCTCGTCGAAGTGCTCCTGCCATCTCTGCAATCCCACCGGGACGCGACCAAAGGCCTCATTGCCGAAGGCTACCAGGCCTGGGCCCGGGGCGATTTCAAAACCCTTCCCACGAACGCCATCGTCGTGCTGCGGGCGGCCCATCACCTCGATACGGGCCCATCCCTCATGCATCGGTTGGCGGCTACGGCCAGCTATGCCCTCGCCTACGGGACGCTACGAGACTCGCTCGCCCTCGCGGATGACCCGTCGACGCTTGCCGCCCGTATCTTGGCCGAACTGAAAACCGCTGACCCCCCGCGATCGCCCACGAATCAGGCGTACTTCATGGAGCGGATTATCGTGTGGGACCTGTGTCAGCGGCTCTTCGTCCCCCGCGGGCTCTTGGGTGGATGGACGCTCCACAAGCCGATCCTCAACCTGATCGCCAGTCTGGACAACTTGACCCCGGCCCAACTCCAGACAGTGGCCCAGGCCGGCCCCGGCCCCGTGCTGGATTTCACCAACCTCTACTTCGACGCCATCGACGAGTGGGTCGCCAAGCCGTACCACCTGGCGGCCGCGGAGACTGATCACCTCGACCGAATGCCCAAGACCAATCCGAATCCTCTCGTTCAGGTCCTGATAGGCTCGCTGCTGCGATCCCGCACGCTGGACGAACGAGCAACGGCCTCGCGGCGGGCCACACGCCTGGTCGCCCACATCCTGGTCTATCACGGCAGGACCAGCACTTACCCCACCTCTCTCGACGACCTGAAGACCGCCGAACTCAAGGAGATCCGCGCCGACCCGTTCAGCGGCCGGGACTTCGTGTACAGAAAGCAGGGCACCAGCTTTGTGCTGTACAGCGCGGCCGAGAACCTCAAGGACGACACCGGCCATCACGACGAAAGTTGGAAAGACGGTGACTTCGTCTTCTGGCCCGTCCAGTCCAAGTTAAGCAGACCACCCCCAACCCGATGAGCCCGCTCGAGCCCGGCGACCAAGCCTCCCGGTCCGTCGCTGGTCCAAGACTCGCGCCCCATTCCGGAACTGATCTCGAAGGGGTGACGGCTTGACAGAAGGCGCGATCTATAGTATATTTACTATAGCGAATGGAACCCGGACAACCGACGTTGAAATCCGTACGATGGGTCGGGGGGAGTCGCGAGGACTGCGGACGATGGCAAGAAACGAGAGACAAATGAACCGGCGCCGGGGGGCTAGGGTCCCCGTTGCGGCGGGCAGCGGCAACGTCTTCGCCGACGCAGCTCTTCCCGACGCCGACGAGTTACAGATGAAGGCGGAGTTCACCCGTCAGCTCCACAACCGCATTAAGGCCCTCGGGTTGACTCAAGTGCAGGCCGGGCGGCGGCTCGGCCTTAAGCAGCCGGACGTCTCCAGGCTCATGCGGGGGCGATTCACCGGTTTCTCCGTCGATCGGCTCATCGCCCTGCTCAACGCTCTCCAGATCGACGTGGAGATCATCCTTCGTCCACACGAGCACGATCGGGGCGGCCGGGGCAACGTGCGCGTCGTCGCGGCTTTCGCGTGAGCCCGCTGATCGGTCTCGGACAAGACGGGAGGGACGACGATGGCTGCCCCTGCCGGGCTGGGCCGGTATCGGCTGTGGCTGATGGTCCCGTGTGTTCTGCCTTTGAGTACCGGCACGGCCCGGACCCCGACAACCATGTCGACGTCGACGGCAACGGCCCGGTCGCCCCGCTGCGTGCGAACCGGCGGCAGAACACCGTCCGGACGTCCAACTGGCCTTGAGTCTTCGGGCCCACGCGAGAGCGACGCCCTGCCGTGTCAGGCCCCCGCCTGAATGCTCGTGCCGGACATCTGTTCCAGGGCGAGCATGAGGGCGTGGGTGCCCTTGCGGCCGTGACCCTGGGCCTGGACGGCGAGGTAAAGCTGGTGGACGAGGGCCAGGCCGGGGAGCGGGAGATTCATCCGGCGGGCCTCGTCCAGGGCGATGCCCATGTCCTTGATGAAGTGCACGACGAAGAAGCCGGGGTCGAAGTTGCGCTTGAGGATGCGGGGGGCGAGGTTGGTGAGCGTCCAGCAGTTGGCCGCCCCGCCGCCAATGGACGCAAGCATCATCTCGAGGTTCAACCCGGCCCTGTGGCCGTACAGCAGCGATTCGCACACCCCGATCATCGTGCCGGCGATGACGATCTGGTTGCACATCTTGGTGTGCTGGCCCGAGCCCGCACCGCCCTGGTAGACGACGTTCTTGCCCATCGCCTCGAGCAGCGGCCGGACCGCCTCGAAGGCCTGCCGGTCGCCGCCGACCATGATCGACAGCGTGGCGTTGCGGGCCCCGACGTCGCCGCCAGAGACCGGGGCGTCCAGAGCGGCGGCGCCGCGCTGGCGGGCGGCGCTGGCGATCTCGCGGGCCAGGCTCGGCTGAGTGGTGGTCATGTCCACGAGGATTCTGAGCGGCAACAAGTTGCCGCGGTCCTCGCCCGGCAGACCGGCCAGGACGCCGTTGTCGCCGACGTAGACTTCGCGGACGTCGGCCGGGAAGCCGACCATCGTGAATACCACCTCGCATCGGGAAGCGACGGCCCGCGGCGAGTCGGCCCAGGCGGCGCCGCGGTCAAGCAGCGGCTGGGCCTTGGCCCGCGTGCGGTTATAGACGACCGCCGGATGCCCGCGATCCATCAGGTGGCCGCACATCGAGGCCCCCATGACACCCGTGCCGATCCAGCCGATGCGAGTTTGTGGGGTGATCTCCATACGAGTTCGCTTTCATGCCCAGCATTATTCACTGCCCATCCCTGAATCCTGAAATCCGACCGGCTGGAAGCCGGTCCCACAGAGAGAACAAAGGGGACATTCTGCTTTTTCAATAAAGTAGAATGTCCCCTTTTTTCCCTCTCCTCCGATACTCTCTGCCCGCGCTAGGGTCGGCCGGGGGCGCTGCGGGGCTGGAACCGGCCGTGACCGTTGCGGCCGACGAAACGGTAGTCGTCGACGATGAGTCGGCCCCGGCTGAACGTTTTCGCGGCGAAGCCCGCCAGCGGCCATCCCTGGAACGGGCTCCAGTCGGTGTTGGTCTCCATCTTGCGATGGTCGACCTTGATCCTGCGCCTCGGGTCGATGATGGCGATGTCGGCGTCGCTGCCCGCGGCGATCACGCCCTTACGGGGATATAGGCCCATGATCTTCGCGGGGTTGGTGCACAGCTTGGCGACCAAGTCCTTGATCGTCATGCGTTTGGCGAGCACGCCGTGCGTGTAGACGATCGGCAGCAACGTCTCGAGGCCCGGCATCCCCATCGGGATCTTCGTCCAGTCGCCTGCCCACATGGCCTTCTGCTCGCGGGTGAACGAGCAGGTGTCGGTGCTGATAACCGAGACCTCGCCGCGCTTGAGGCCGCGCCACAGCCGCTGCTGGTCGTCCTTCTTCTTGAGCTGGGGGCAGGTCGCGTACAGGTGGCCGTCCCTGCGGTGAAAGACCGAGTCGTCGAGCACGAGGTACTGGGCGCAGGTCTCGGCGAGCACGTCGACGCCGCGGTCCTGGGCGGCGGCGACGAGGTCGGCCCCATCGCCGGTGGACATGTGGACGATGTACAGCCGGCCGCCGGTGGCCTCGGCCCAGGTGATCACGCGCTGGATGGCCTCGGCCTCGATGAAGTTCGGCCGGGTCATCGTGTGCAGACGGGCGCCGTAGCGGGCCATCTCGGCCTCGTTGTGGCGGCGCTCGATCAGTGCGTCGAGCACGCGGGCCGACTCGGCGTGGACGAGCAACATGCCGCCGTGCTTGCGGACCACCTCGAGCGTCTCGTAGATCGCCGCATCGTCGGACTGCCAGCCCTGGCTGGCGTAGATCATGAACTCCTTGACCGTGGGCAGGCCCGACTTGATCAGGGCGGGTATCTCGGGGATGTGCCGCGGCGGGTTGGTGATGCAGACGTGGAAGCTGTAGTCGACGCAGGCCTTGCCGGCGGCCTTGGCGTGCCAGCGGTCGACGGCGGATTGCAGCGACTCGTCGCGGGTGGGGATGACGAAGTCAATGAGCGTGGTGACGCCGCCGCGGGCCGCCGCCCTGGTGCCGGTGTTGTAGTCGTCGGACGAGACCGTGCCGCAGAACGGCATCGCGAGGTGCACGTGCACGTCGACGGCCCCGGGCAGGACGTACATGCCGGCGGCATCCACGATGGTGGCGCCGTTGGCCGCCGCCTGCCGGGCCAGGCCCTTGCCGACGGCCGCGATCCGCTCGCCGGCGATCGCCACGTCCGCCTTGGCCAACCCGTCGGCGGAGACGACCGTGCCGCCCCCGATGACCGTATCAAACGACATATCGAACTCCGTCGATGCTCGGCGGTTCCTCACGAGTACCGCCGCGGCTGTTGATTATGAGCCTCGCAAGTGGGCAACGCAAACTGGCCGCCGCCCGGCCGAATCTGGCCTTTGGTGCATCGTCGGCCTTCTTGGGGGCGGGCATCCCTGCCCGTCTTCGCTATCGCCGGGAGACGGGAAAACGAAGAAGGCGGGCAAGGATGCCCGCCCCCCAAAGCAGCGATGCCCGCCCCCCTCAACATGCCTGTCGCCACGGCCGGGGCACATTCATAGCAGGCCGAGCCTTCGCTTCAGCCGCATCACCCGCTGGTACGACCGGTCCACGCGGGCCTCGCCCAGCCGGCCCGATTCGACGAGCTGCTGCAGGATGGCCACGGTCCGCCGGGCGATGTCCCGGTCATACGCCATCACGTTGGCGTGCACGAGCACGTCGGCGCCGGCCTGCACGCACAACTCGACCGACTGTTCGAGTGTGTAGTTGGATTGAATCGCGCCCATGTTCAAATCGTCCGTGAACACCAGGCCGTCGAAACCCAATTGCTCCCGCAGCAGGCCGGTCACGATCTTTTCCGACAGCGTCGCGGGCAGATGCGGGTCGAGCTGACGCAGGCGGACGTGGGCGGTCAGCACGGCATCCAGCACACCCCGCTGGATCAGGTGCCGATAGGGCAACAGCTCAACATCGTCCCAGGTGTCCGTCACGTCGACCGCGCCTTTGTGCGAGTCAGTGGTGGAACTGCCGTGCCCGGGGAAGTGCTTGCCCGCGCAGAGAATTCCCGCCTCATGATGGGCCTCGATGAACTCCGCCGCATGCCGGGCGACGACCGCCGCGTCGGGCGAGAACGATCGGCCCTTGGCGGCGATGATCGGATTGGCGGGATTGCGGTTCACGTCGAGCACGGGCGCGAAGTTGAAGTTGATGCCGCATTCCTTGAGCGTGCCGGCCAGCCGCCGGGCCTCGGCCCGCGTGAACGCCGGGTCGTTCCGTTCGCCCAGGTCGCGCGGCGAGGCGAACCTCGCGAATCCGTAGCGTTCCTTGAGCCGGATGGTCTGGCCGCCCTCGGCGTCGATCGAAATGAACAGCGGGACGGCGGCGGCTCGCTGCAAGTCAGCCGTGAGCCGGCGCACCTGCTCGGGCGAGCGGATATTGCCGTGCGTGTAGCCCATCGGGCTGTCGTTATCGGTGAGCCACACGCCGGCCAGGGGACGGTCGCGCAGCGACCGCAGGAATTCATCGCACTCGGCCGGTTCGGCCCCGCGGAAGCCGACCATCACCATCTGCCCCAGCTTGACCTCGATCCCGTCGACCATCGTGGGTCTCCGTCCAGCGCGTGCGACGGTCAATGGTAGTCGACCGACCCCGGCAAACAAGCGGTCGAACCCGCGGAGATTGAGTTGACTCCTGTAGCAGGAGTCTGGTAAAATCGTTTCGAGCCATATCATTCTGAAGGTGCGAGGAGGCGGGAAGTGGGCGTCCCCGGGTTTGGTCCTGGTCGTCCCGGAGTTGCGAGCAGCAGTAAGGCATGGGCGGGCTGGTTCCGCCGGTGCCGGTTATGGCGTTGGCGCCCGGTCGTTGAGCGCAATCGGCAAGACGGATTCAGTTCTCAGGTTGCAGGAGGGTCGAAGATGCGCAGGTCAACCGTTGCAGTCGCGTGGGTGCTGGTGGCCGGGCTGGCGGGCCGCGTCGAGGCCGCCCCGTGCTTTACCGTGACAGGTGTCTCGCCGACGATCGTCGGTCGAACGCTCAACCCCGCCACGACGTACCACCGCATCGGTGGCAACGTGGCCGACGGCGATGTCGTGGTGATCGACACCACCGGGGCCAACCGCAGCTATGAGTTCGACACGAACTTTTCCGTGACGGCCGGCAACGTCGCCATACCGCTGGTCGCCCTGGACAACGTGGCGGCCACCCGGGCCCTGGCGGCGGCGGTCAACGCCGACCCTCTGGCCCCCTGCTTCGCCCAGGCGGTCCCGATCAGCGCGACCGAGCAGTACGTAGGTGATGCCGGACGGGACGACTACTCAGTGCCCGCGACAGTACCCCTTCCCCACCAGCGGCAACCACACCAATAACGTGGGTGACGGTGACTGGGGTTCGCTCCGGTGGGTCGAGGCCAGCGGCCGCCGCGAGATGTGGCAGACCTTCGACATCAACTTTGCCCGGGCGGAGTTCGCCACGATCAGCGGTCTGGCGGCCGGCGGAACGACGAGCCCCAGCCAACTGACCTGGGGCATCGAAATCCGCGAGGACGACGAGACCGGCGCCATTCTCGCTCAGACGCCGTTGCATCAGGCCACCGAGCGATTCGACTGGACGCCCTTCTCCCACGTGGTGGCCCTGCCCGCCGGCGCGCATCACATGGCGTTCGTGATCCACGGCACCAATTCCGACCCTGTCGACGCCGGCCTGCACCTGGACGACCTGATGCTCTACGTGGGCGCGGTCTTCTGGCCTGACGCCGATGGCGACGGCGACATCGACATGACCGACTTCGCCGCTTACCAGCAGTGTTACACCGATCCGAACACGGCTCATCCGCCATTGACCCCAGACTGCCTGCGGTTCGACCGCGACGGCAACGGTCACGTGGACACCGTTGACGGCACGGCGTTCATTGCCTGCGCCAGCGGGCCGGGAGTGCCGCCGGACGCGAGCAACCTCTTCCCGGGCTGCTCGTTCTAAGTGGGAACGCAGAACGTGGCATGTACCAGC
>JACQVT010000549.1 GCA_016209665.1 Planctomycetota bacterium
GGCCAGACCGCCAAGCGCCCCGCCCGGCAGATCGCCGTGCACGCGCTGCGCATCGGCGACGTGGTCGGCGAACACGAGGTGCACTTCGGCACACTCGGCGAGACGCTCACCATCAAGCACTCCGCCCACACCCGCGACACGTTCGCCCAAGGCGCGCTACGGGCCGCAACGTGGCTTGCGGGCAAGCCCGCCGGGCGATACGACATGCAGGACGTATTGGGCTTGAGGCTTGAGGCTTGAGGCTTGAGGCTTGAGACTTGAGACTTGAGACTTGAGACTTGAGGCCACCGGCGTGCGCCGAAGCCGGCGCCAGGGTGCATCCGTGCAGCAGGGCCGGCCGCCATCGGAGGACGGCGGTCGGCCCTGCTGCTTATCGCACTGCCCTCTTTCCCGGCCCATAAGCCAGGGGAAACGGCGGGCATGGATGTCCGCCGCAGGCGAGATTCGCTGTGGCGAACCCGCCCCCCAAGTCGATTGCCCGCAGCGTTACCGTCCTATCGACGACGGCGAAGCACCAGGAGCCCGCACAAACCCATCAGCCCAAGGGTCGCCGGCTCGGGAACCTCGATCAATTGCCCGCGGATCTCCCCGCCCGGCTTGAAGCTCGTATGAACGTTCACGTACATCAAGCCGGCAATCATGTTGGCGGTGTTCGCGGCGCTCAAAGTGCCACTGCCGCTCAGCGTCCCGCTTGTCCCACCGGTGGTTGACAGGGGGATCAACACGCCGGCGTTGACGCCTACCGGCGCCGGGCCGTGGATGTGGGCCGCCGTTGTCCCAGCGACCAAACTGGTGTACGACCCGCTCGTGAGAACGACGTCGCCGGTGACGTCATCCAGAGTGGCCGTGGCCGAGCCTGTACCCGGTGTGGCCACAGGCGGCACCTCCTGCAATCCGTCCAGCGAGGCCGTGAACAGCCGGACCGTACCGAAGGCCTGGCCCGTGCCGAGCACGACCATCGCTGCGAGCGCGGCTACCAAGATTGGTTTCTTCATGTTCTTTACCTCCTGCTTGTCTGGTGAGGGCTGACCCGTCCATCGCTGGCCGCCCCTCGACGGCCCCTCTCCCGATGGACGACCTTGCAGAACCCGAGACCTCAGTTCCGAATTGACGAACACATTCTAGTCACCGCTGTTCCGGCCGGCCACCAAAAAGTACAGTGTATCAATATAGACCACATGTATCCTTTTAGAACACAGGGGATGGACCTCTCGGTCCGTCTCGACGCCGGCCCTCCAGGCCGTTACACTCCCTCCGCCGCGACCCTCGGCAGGATCGCATGGGAGCCCAGTATCATGAGCGAGCAGCCGTCTACCACGACGATTCAGTTTGACGATTTCGCCAAGGTCCAGTTGCGGGTGGCCAAGGTGCTGGAAGCCTACGACCATCCCAAGGCCGACAAGCTGATCGTCCTGAAGATCGACCTGGGGACCGAGCAGCGGCAGATCTGCGCCGGGCTCCGGGGCCATTATCGGGCCGAGCAACTCGTGGGCCGCAGCATCGTCGTGGTGGCCAACCTCGCCCCCCGGATGATGCGAGGCGTCGAGAGCAACGGGATGCTCCTGGCGGCCAGCACGCCCGACCATTCGCGGGTGATCCTCCTGGCCCCGGATGCCGACGTGCCGGCGGGGTCGGCGGTGACTTGACGCGAGCCCCCTCGCTGGTAACATGTAGGGCTCGCCAGATCGGCCCTCGCGGGTGGGCGGCCGGGGCGCGTGATGCAGGTGTTCCCTGCGGCTTTGGGGTGCCTCCTAGACCCCGTGTGGCACCGGCTTCCGGCCGGTCGCTTTTCAGGGTTCCAGGATGCACAGTTAGAGACTGGACGCAACCATGCGCAGCGCAGCGATGAAATCCTTCCTCGCCAAGCCGGGGCAGGTCGGGGGCGAGTGGCGGCTGATCGACGCCGACGGCAAGACCCTCGGCCGGCTGGCCGTCGACGTGGCTACGGTCCTGATGGGCAAGCATCGGCCGACCTACACGCCCCACGTGCTGACCGGCGACGTCGTCGTGATCGTGAACGCGCGGAAGATTCGGTTGACCGGCCGCAAGATGGAACAGATGGAGTACGACCGCTACTCGTACCACCCCGGCGGACGCAAGGTCGTGCCGATCGCCGACATGCTGGCCAGGCACCCCGAGCGGGTGATCCAGCGGGCGGTGTGGCGGATGCTCCCCCACAACAAGCTGGGGCGGGCGATGATGAAGCGGATGAAGGTCTACGGCGGCCCGGAGCATCCGCACACGGCTCAGCAGCCCAAGCCGCTGAACAAGCAATGGCGTTCCGGCGAGAAGTCGGGCGTTGGTCTGGCGTGATGGACGAGACGTGACGGCCCCGCACGGGGCGCAGAGGGTAGCGATCGTGTCAGAGGAAAAGAAAACGAACCAGACGGCTTCGGCCACGATTCCCGAGCCCGATCCCAAGCGTCATTACTTCTGGGGCACCGGCCGGCGCAAGACGGCCGTCGCCCGGGTCCGGCTCCGCGCCGGCGGCGGTAAGTTCGAGGTCAACGAGCGGCCCCTCGAGACCTACTTCACGGAGGACCGGGACCGCAATGACTGCACCGCTCCACTGAAGGCGACGGAGACGCTGGGCAAGGTGGACGTGTTCGTCAACGTGAGTGGAGGCGGTATTACCGGGCAGGCCGGGGCGATCGTGCTGGGCGTGGCCCGGGCCCTCAAGAAGGCCAACCCGCAGTACGACGGTGCCCTGCGGGCCGGCGGCTACCTGACCCGGGATGCCCGGCAGGTCGAACGGAAAAAGTACGGCCGCGCGGGCGCACGCCGCAGCTTCCAGTTCTCGAAGCGGTGACGCCTCGCCGACGGCATTCAGCATCTGGTGCACGACCCCGGCGGAGCAGCGTCGGGGTCGTTTTCATTGAGTGAGCCACATGGCGGAGTCACACAAAGTTCGGGTGGGGATCATCGGAGCGACGGCGTACACGTCGCGGGAGGCGATCCGTCTGCTCATGGGACATCCGCAGGCCGAGCTGGCGGTGCTCTGCTCGCGGCGCGACCCCCAGCCGCGGATCGACGAGGTCTTCCCGGAGTTCTCGGGGCGGCTGGACATGCGCTGCGAGCCCATCGACCCCGACGCGCTGAAGGACCGGATCGACGTGGCCCTGCTCTGTCTGCCGAACGGTATCGCGATGCAGCACGTCCCGGCGATGCTCGGGCACGGCATCCGGGCGATCGACTTCTCGGCCGATTACCGGCTGAAGGAGCCCGCGGATTACGAGCAGTGGTACAACAAGCCTCACACCGACCTCGAGAACCTGCGGGATGCCGTCTACGGTCTGCCCGAGTTGTATCGGGAGCGGCTCAGCACGGCTCGGCTGGTGGCGAACCCGGGTTGTTACCCAACCTCGGCGGCCCTGGCGATCGTGCCGCTCCTGCGGGCGGGGCTGGTCGAGCCGACGGACATCATCGTCGATGCCGCCAGTGGGATCAGCGGGGCCGGGGCCGAGCCCAAGCCCGAGCACCATTTCCCCGAGCGCCACGAGACCTTTGAGGCCTACAACGTCGGCAAGCACCGGCACATGGTGGAGATCGAGCGGACGCTCGACCCCTACCTGCGGGAACGCAAGACGTCGGTGATCTTCACGCCGCACCTGGTGCCCATGGAGCGGGGCATTCTGTCCACGGTGTACCTCAAGCCCGTGCAGCCGATCTCCATCGAGCACGTGATGCAGGTGTTCGTGGAGAGCTACGAGGGCGAACCGTTCGTCCGCGTCCGGGAGCGGCTGCCGCGAACGAACGAGGTCGCGCGGACCAACTATTGTGACCTGGCGGCGCGAGTCGTGAAATCGCGGATCGTCGTGCTCTCGGCGATCGACAACATGGTCAAAGGGGCGTCCGGGCAGGCGATCCAGAACCTAAACGTGATGTTCGGCATCGATGAGAAGGCGGGACTGCGGTAATGAGGAACGACACGATTACGGCGCCGATGGGCTTTTCCGCCGGTTCGGCGGCCGCGGGCATCAAGACCACGGGCAAGCCCGACGTGGGCGTGCTGGTGGCGGACGCATTGTGTCCGGCGGCGGCGGTGTTCACCCGAAACCGGTTCTGCGGCGCCCCGGTGGTGGTCGGGCGGGAGCACGTCCGCAGCGGCCGACTGCGGGCCATCATCGTCAACAGCGGATGCTCGAACGTGGCAACCGGCAACCGCGGCATTGCGGACGCCCGCGCGATGTGCCGGCGGGTGGCGGACCAGCTCGGGGCCCGCGAGACGGACGTGCTCCCCTCGAGTACGGGCGTCATCGGCGTGTTCCTGCCGATGGCCAAGGTCGCGGCGGGGATCGACGCAGCCATGGCGACGTTGTCGTCCTCGGCGGCGGCGGGCTGCGGATTCGCCCGGGCCATCATGACCACCGACACCCGGACGAAGCAGGCCTGCGCGCGGTTCCGCATCGGCAAGCTGCGGTTCACCGTGGCCGGCTGCTGCAAGGGCAGCGGGATGATCGCTCCGAACATGGCCACGATGCTGGCTTACCTGACGACCGACGCGGGGCTGACGGCGTCGGAACT
The DNA here is from genome assembly GCA_016209665.1 of Planctomycetota bacterium. Taxonomy (GTDB): domain Bacteria; phylum Planctomycetota; class Phycisphaerae; order UBA1845; family PWPN01; genus JACQVT01. The sequence goes on from JACQVT010000549.1 coordinate 4,525, forward strand.
GCGGACGATCCTGGGCGGCGCCGTTCAGGGCACGTTCAACCGCATCACCGTGGATGAATGCGCATCCACCAGCGACACGGTGGCGGTCCTGGCCAGCGGCCGGGCGGGCCGGCTAGACACGTCCGCCGCGATCGACGCCTTCGCCGCCGCCCTGCGGAGCGTGTGCGAGGACCTTGCCTATCAGATCATCGCGGACGGCGAAGGCGCGACCCGCGTGCTGGAAGTGAAGGTGCAGCGGGCCAGGACGCCGGCGGACGCCCACGCGGCGGCCCGGGCCATCGCGGTCAGCCCGCTGGTCAAGACGGCGGTTCACGGCGGCGACCCGAACTGGGGCCGGATCGTGCAGGCCCTTGGCGCCACGAACGTGACATTCAAGCCCGAGAGGGTGACCGTACGGCTCGACCGGACAGTCATCTTCACCAAGGGCGCGCCCGCGCCGCGGCTCGACGAACGCAAACTGGCGGCCATCATGCAGCGCAAGCACGTGCCGATCACCATCGACCTCGGCGCCGGCCGAGCCGCCGACCGGGTTCTCACGTGTGACCTGTCGCGGGACTACATCAGGATCAACGCGGACTATCACACGTGAAGAAAGCGGATGGCCGAAGGATGAGAGAGAGGAATGAGGGCCGAGGGATGAGCATCACCTCGTTCATCCAAGGCCCATCCCTTTTCATCCACCATTCATCCTCTCCCATCCACCATTCATCCTCTCTCATCCATGATCCATCATCCTCTTCCTACGCTTCCGCGTACTTCCATCCGTAGAGCACGTGTTTGCTCTCGAACGTTCCGTCGGCGTAGAGGTCGATGACGCCGTAGCCCGGCTGACACTCCTGGTGGTCGGCCTTCCACCAGCCGCCGCTGACGGCCCCATTGCACAGGTAGCTGACGCCCAGATAGTCTACGCGCTCCACGAGGTGCAGGTGGCCGCTGAGACACAGCTTCACGTTGGGGTGCTTGCGGAACAGGTCCTTCACTCGCCGCGCGTCGATGTGCATGATCGAGGCGGGGACGCGCCACTGATGGGCCTTCTCGTGCTGCCCGTCGAGGAAGGCCGCCGCCGAGAACAAAGGGATGTGCGAGAATACGAGGACGGGGGTCCGCGCATCGACGCGGCTCAGGTCGTCAACGAGCCACTCGAACTGCCGGTCGTCGAGCCGGCCGAGGTAGTCGTCCTCCAGGTGCGTGATGCTGTCCAGGGCGATGAAATGCCAGCCCGCCCGGCCGAAGCTGCGGTAGGGCCGGTCCCAACCGTGGAGCGACATGACCCACTTCTTGCCGTACAGCGGCTCGGTGCCGGTGCTCTTGCTGGCGGCCTTGTGAATGCCCCACACGTCGTGGTTGCCGATGCAGTGCTCGGCGGGCAGGCTGCACTCGGCCTTCCAGACCCGTTGCCACAGACCCCACAGCATCTTCACGCGGTCCTCGGCGGTCTCCATGCTGTCCATGATGGAGTCGCCGGTTCCGATGATCAGGTCGGGCCGGGCATGCTCCTGCACGTGATGCAGGCAGGCGGCAAGACCGTGGTCCCCATGAAGCTCGGGTTGGACGTGCACGTCGGTCAGATGGGCGATGCGCAGGACGCGCTTGCGGTCCGCGGCGTTAACCGCAGCGGCAACCGCGCCGGCGGACGATCCGACGGCCAGGGCCGCGGCGGCCGCCCCCGCATACCTCAGCACTTCGCGACGAGACGACGATGATCTTTGATCGAGCTGCATTTGACCCACTCCAATGGTTACCGCGGTTGATGAGGCAACTCCACGACCAGACTGGAGCTGCGGCCGCCTATTGTCGGCTTCGGTCGAGGCCGCGACAAGCGCCGATTTCACCGCACGGCTCGGACTCGGTAGAATCGGCCCCTTGGGGGGCGGGCATCCCTGCCCGCCTCGCTTCCGTCGGGCGGGCAGGGATGCCCGCCCCCCAAAAGGATTCCCGCCGGGACGCAGGGCGGTCTCGAAACGGATGTGCGGATAGTGGACATTCTCGGGCTGACATTCCGACAGGTGGTTGAGGCGATCGGCCCCCGACCGCATCAGGTGCGGGCACTGCGGGCGGCGTATCGCGAACTGGTTAACGGCCGGCCTCTGGCCAGCCACGATGCGGATCCCGGTCTCCAAACCCCGAAGACCGACCGGCTGGAAGCCGGTCCCACGCGGGGCTGGCCGCTGCGGGCCGACATCCTGCCGGTGGTGCGGACACATCAGGACGGCGAGTTGACCAAGTTTGTGCAGCGCACCCACGACGGCCTGGAGACCGAGAGCGTGGTCGTGCCGATGGAGCGGTACGGCAGGAGCTGGAAGACGCTGTGCGTCTCGTCGCAGGTCGGGTGTGCCCGCGGCTGCACGTTCTGCGAGACCGCCCAGCTCGGACTGCTGCGCAACCTCACCCCCGGCGAGATCGACGGCCAGGTGACGGCTGCGCGGCGGGCCTTCGGGCGGGACGTCCGCAACATCGTCTTCATGGGCATGGGCGAACCGTTCGACAATTTCGACAACGTTATGCAGGCGATCGACGTGCTGACCGACCGGTCGGGGCTGTCGTTTTCCGCCGCGAGCATCGCCGTGTCGACGGTCGGGCGCATCCAGGGCATCCGGCGGCTGGCCGCGCTCGGCCGGCGGCGATTGAACGTGGCCGTCTCGCTGAACGCCCCCAACGACGAAATCCGCTCGCGCATCATGCCCATCAGCCGGACCGACCCAATGCCCGCGCTGCGCGACGCCCTTCTCGACTACCCGCTGCGCAAGTGCCAGTTCTTCATGATCGAATACGTGCTGATCCCCGGCGTGAACGACGCCCGCGAGCACGCGGTCGAGTTGGCGGAGTTCTTGCGGCCGGTCAAGTGCGTGGTCAACGTGATCCCCTACAACCCGAGGCGGGATTCGCCCTGGCCGGCACCGAGCGAGAAATCGGTGGTCAACTTCATGACCTGGCTCCAGGATGCCGGGCAGATGTGCAAGCGGCGGCTGACCAAGGGCCGCGATCACATGGCGGCGTGCGGCCAGCTTGGCAACCGGGCGATCGCGCGAATTGACCGGGCCCGCGACGGCTCCGGCGAGCCGATGGGTGTCCCAAGCCTGGCCCAACCCTGAACGAAGGAGTGGCGCTTCATGGCCAAGCACGATCCCTGCCGCGTCGTCCCCGGCACGAAGGTCCGACTGAAGGACTTCAAGACCGACGACGATGGCGGCCTGTCAAAAGCCGACGGCGAGCGGGAATTCGCCGGTCTCTGCGAACGGCTGACGGACTTGCAGGAGCTGCTGTACGCGGAAGGCAAGCACGCTCTGCTCATCGTCTTGCAGGCCATGGATGCCGGCGGCAAGGACAGCACCATCCGCAACGTCTGCGGGGCCTTCAACCCGCAGGGCTGCAAGGTGGTCGGCTTTAAGGCTCCCAACGACGTCGAATTGCGGCACGACTTCCTGTGGCGGGTGCATGAGAACACGCCCCGCCTTGGCTACATCGGCGTGTTCAACCGGTCGCACTACGAGGACGTGTTGGTCGTGCGGGTGAAGGACCTGCTGCCTGAAAAACGCTGGCGGGCCCGCTACGAGCACATCAACGCCTTCGAGAAGATACTGCACGACGAGGGCACCACGATCGTCAAGTTCTTCCTGCACATCTCGAAAGAATATCAGAGAGACCGCTTGCAACGGCGGCTGGAGAAGCGCGACAAGCTGTGGAAGTTCGACCCGGCCGACCTGACCGAGCGGGCCCGGTGGGACGATTACCACGCCGCCTACGAGGAGGCCCTGTCCCGCTGCTCGACCGAGCACGCACCGTGGTACATTATTCCCGCCGAGCGCCATTGGCATCGCAACCTCGCGGTCGCCCGCGTGCTCGTCGACGCGCTCGAATCGCTGAACATGAAGTTCCCGAAGGCGGATTTCAACCCGGACGAAATCGTCATCCCCTGATGGATCTGATGCCTATGAATCTCACCGTCATCGCCGTTGCCGTCGTTCAAGTCTGGACCGTCGCTTCATCCGCGATTGCCGCGCCGGGGAACCTCGCGTCCAACCCCGGGCTCGAGGTGGTCTCGCAAGGCCCGCTGTCCGACGGCTGGGAACCGTTGAGCATCGGCGCGCCGGCGCGGTTCGTCGTGGATGAGCAGATCCGCCATACGGGGCGGCGCAGCATTCGGATCGACGCCGACGAGGTCACGCGATCCTATGCCCGCAGCGCCGCCATTGCCGTGGCTCCCGGCGAGACGGTGGAGATTTCCGCCTGGGTGCGCACCCGCGACGTACCCCAAGGACAGGGGACAGTCATCCTGATTGCCGAGTCCACCCGCGGGCGTGAGCGCGGCGAGGTCAGCAAGGTGGGCGTGGCCGCCGCGTCCGCCGACTGGCAGCAGATCAAGGGTCGCCTGACGGTGCCCGAATCCGCCGATACGCTCCGGCTACGGATGGGATTCTCGTACTCCAAGGGCACCTGCTGGTGGGACGACGTCGAGGTCCGCGCGGCGGCCCCCGTCGTGGCCCGACACGACTCGCCGGAGGGCCGACTGTACCCTGCCGGCCAAGCCATTCCCGTGACCATCCTCAACCGCGACGGGCACCGCCGGTCAGTCCGGGTGACGGTCCAGCTTGACGACCAGGCATTCACGCATACATGCAGCCTCACCGGTGAGCCCGCCCAGCGCGTTGAGATCCCCGCGAGGATCGTCCGCTGCGGCAAGCACGACCTGCGGATCGAGCTGCGCGACGAGGGGGCGAACGAGCCGCTGTGGTCTTCCGGTGCCACACCGGTTGTGGTCCCGCCGCCGCTGGTACTGTCGCCGCCCATCCCGACGCATTGGGTGATCGAGGATGGACTCCCACAGGTCGAGCTGGACGTCGACCTGGCGCTGGACGGGCCCGAGCGGGTCCGCCGGCCGTTGATCATCGAGGTCCGCACGACCGAAGGGCGAAGCCTCCACTTCCAGGAACAACCGCTCAGTGCGACCGGCCCCACCGGCAGCGTCACGATCCGGCTGCGGCCTGACGTAGTGCCCGAGGGCAGTTACCAGATCGTCGTGACGGTACCCGCCGACGGCGGCTCCCCCATTGCCGCGGAGCAGCCTTGGGGCATCATCCCGCGCCGAGCGGCCGAGGTACGGTTGAACACCGACGGCCACCCGGTGAGGAACGGGCGAGCCATCTTCCCGTTGGGTATGTTCAACAACGAGGGGAAGCTGAAGGAGGAGGTCGAGGCCGGCTTCAACATCATCCACTTCTACAACGCCGCTCGCGTGAAACCCGGCCGACGGCCCGACGACCAGCGGTTGGCCGACGCAATGAACCGCTGCCACGCCGCCGGCATGAACGTCCTCCTGCTGGTGCCGATGGAGTACACGTTCGTGGGCGACTGGGACGCCTTCACCCGCCGCATCCGCATGTTCCGCAACCACCCCGCCCTGCTGGCCTGGGACGAGGAGGAAGGTCTGGCCCGCGGCGACATGACCATGGACATGCTGAGACGGGTGCGGCAGATCCTCCGGGCCGAGGACCCCCACCACCCGTTCATGGTGGGCGACGCCCGCGACGTGATCGGCCGCATCACCGACCGCGGCAGGATGTTTCCCACCGATCAGATGGACCTGGGCATGTGGTGGTGGTACCCATTTCCACTGAAGAACCGTCCCGGAGACGCCTTGCAGGGCGAGCAGGCGGGCTCCGGCCTGACGCTGAACCCGCCGACGTTCCTCACCGAGGCCAACGCCTCCAAGCCGATCTGGCTGGGCGTGCAGGCATACAAGAAGCCCGGCCCCGAGGGCCGATACCCCACGCCCGTCGAGCACCGCGCCCAGGCGTACCTGGGCATCATCCACGGTGCCAGGGGCCTGATGTGGTACGGCGGCTCGGTCACGGGCGGGACGTTCCTGGCCCCGGACGCGGCACACTGGCCGGAACTCAAGAAGCTGGTCGGCGAAGTGAGCTATCTGAGCGCCGTGCTGCTGGCCCCGGCCGAGCCGCCGCCGGCCACCACGCCCGCCGACGCGCCGATCAGCGCTGGTATCAGGCGGTCCGCCGATCGCCGCGTATTGTTCGCGGTGAACCGGGGGCCGACCGCCTGTGACGTGGCATTCACCATCGCCAACCTGCCCGACGGGAGCGTGCACCCGATCGGCGAGGACCGTACCGTCTCCGTCAGCACCGGCCAACTCCGCGACCGGTTCGATCCCTACGCCACGCACGTGTATGACCTCGGCCGGTGAATCCCCTATCATGTGATGAAGAACGAGCCGCGGGGTATCGACCAGCCGGATGGCTGTCCCCGCGCATCGCGTTGGAGTCGCGCGACGTTATGCCCGTCTATCCGCTGGTGTTCGAGCCGATCTGCAAGCCCCGAATCTGGGGAGGCGGGCGCATCTTCGCATTTTTCGGCCGCCCCCGCCCCACCGCCGAGCCGGTGGGCGAGTCCTGGGAACTGGCGGACCTGGAAGCCGACCAGTCGCGCGTGATCAACGGCCCGCTGCGGGGCGAGACCCTCGCCGAGGTCGTCGCTGCCTGGGGCCGCGACCTGATGGGCCACGTCGAACTGATCGACGGGCGGTTCCCGCTGCTGATCAAGTTCCTCGACGCGGCCGAGCCGCTGAGCGTGCAGGTACACCCGAGTGAGGCCGTCGCCCGCCGCCTGGGCGGTCCGGTGCGGATCAAGCATGAGGCGTGGTACATCCTTTCCGCCGAGCCCGGCAGCGTCATCTGTCACGGCCATGAGGCCGGCGTAACCGCATCCGCCTTCCGCGAGGCCATGCTGACCGGCCAGATGGACGGCGTCCTCCGGCGGGTGGCGGTCAAACCCGGCGACTGCTATTACCTGCCCAGCGGTACCCCACACGCCCTGGGCAGCGGCATCCTTCTCGCCGAGGTCCAGACCCCGTCGGACGTAACCTACCGCATGTACGACTGGGACCGCATCGACCCGGCCACCGGCAAGTCCCGCGAACTGCACCTCAAGCAGGCCATGGAGTGCGTCGACTTCGACTCGCCGCCCCCGTCTCCGATGCAGGAGCGGTCGCACATCGGAACCGTCTCGACGGCGGTCACGCGGCTGGCTGCGTGCCCGTTCTTCGTGGTTGAGAAAGTCCGCATGAGCGAGGGCGCGCAGCGCGAGATGCCCTACGACGAGCCGGTGGTCTGGATCGTGCTCGGAGGCCGGGGCCGGATCGACTGGAGCGGCGGCGGGTCGATGCCGTTCGGCAAGGTCAACGTCGTGCTGCTGCCGGCCGCCCTGCGCGACGGCCGCGGGTCGATCGACGAGGCCGCCCAATGGCTGGAGGTCACGGTGCCGATCCCCAGCGACCTCGCCGCCTACGACCGCCCCCCGCCCGAGCAGCCCGCGCCCACCGGTCAAACCGGTTTCGTCCCCCTGAACGTGCCCAAGGCACCACCGGCGTGAGGACACACCGGCTCGCCGCTGACCCACCAGGGAGTCTGGCTCACGATGTTTGCACGCCGGATCACGGTGCCGCTGACTCGCGGTTGTCGCGGAAACCCATCAAGAATACCACACAGCAAACAGCACACAGAATCGCCGGCACCAGGTAGACCTTATGCCAGTCGCCCTGGCAGGCACTGACGACGGGGCCGGCCAACAGGGAGCCGATCAACATGCCGCAACCGATCGTCACCGAGGCCAGGAAACTCTGGGCACTCGACTTGATGTCCTTGGGGGCGACCGCGTCGGCAAACATGAAGATCGTCGTGAAGAAGAAGGCAAAGCCCACGCCATGCAGGGCCACGGCCCCGACCACCAACGGGATCGGTTGGCCCACGGCGAACGCCAGGTCGCGGAGGCCCCAGGCCGCGATCCCGAGGGCCATCGCGATTCGGAACCCGCACTTGGCGAGTACGACCGGTAGCAGGACCATCATGACCATTTCGCAAATCTGACCCGCGGTGAGCACCCGCCCCACCCAACTCTCCTGGATGCCGACGCCTTTGTTCAAGAACGTCTGCGTCCAGATGAAGTAGAATTGCAGCTCAATGGCCACGAAGAACGACACGATGGCCATGACCGCGAACGCCCGGTTTCGCAGCATGCCCACGGCATCGAGGAATGCCCAGGGATTAGCCGCCTGTTTGGCCGGCGGCGTGTGCGGCATCGCGAAGGACAGCAGGCCATGCAGGAACGAAAGGGCCGCCGCCAGGTACAGGCAATCACCCATGGGCCTGTCCAGTTTGGCGACCCAGAAGCCGAAGACCCATCCGATGACAATCCAGCCGATCGAGCCCCAGACGCGGATCTTGCTGAATTGTTCGTTGGGCCAGTGCTGAAGGCTGATCGAGTTGGTCAGGGCGATGGTCGGTGCGTACAGCAGGTTGTACAGCAACATGCCCACAAACACCTCGGCGAAACCGGTCAGACGGCCGACGACCAGCAACAGCGCCCCGCCCAGCAACTGGCTGACGCCGAGGAACCGCTGGGCCGCGAAGTAGCGGTCGGCGATCTGCCCGCCGATGAACGGGCCGATGATCGAAGCAATGGGCATCGTCATGTAGATCAGGCCGATTCGCGCCAGGTTTGGCCCCCCCCCCGGCAACTGGAACGCGGGCAGGCTTCCCAGGTGGATACCCAGAATGGGCGCCCAGATGCCCCAGACCGCATACTGCAGGAACATCATTAGTGACAGCTTCATCCGCAGGACTGGATCGAGGGCTTGCTTGCTGACGAGGTCCGGTGTCAGCGTGGTGTTGGTTTCGGCCATGACGGGATGACACTCCGGGGACAGGATGACACTCCAGAATCCGGGTCCGGGATATGTGCAGAACCCTCCCGGTTCGATTGACAACGCGGGCCGGAGTGTACGCCCAACCGCCCGCCGGTTCAACCTCGGCCTGTTTGTGTTGCCAGCCCGCCGCCGGCGGCTACAATCACGCACGCGGGCCGCGGAGCCGGCGCAGTGGCGCCGCCTACTTGGCCAGCGTGCGAGGTCCACATGCAGGACATTCTGGAAGGGTTCATTCGTGACGTGACGCCCGAGATGGTCGAGTTCAGGAGGGAACTGCACGCCCATCCGGAACTGGCGTTCAAGGAACACGAGACAGCCAAGCGCATCCGGGCCCGGCTGGCGAAGGTGCCGGGACTCAAGGTGCTGCCGCCGCTGATCGAGACCGACGTTGTCGCCATCCTGAACGCCGACCGGCCCGGGCGGTGCATCGCCTTGCGGGCGGACATCGACGCCCTGCCCATCGAGGAGGAAACGGGCGTACCCTACCAGTCCACCGCACGGGGCGTCATGCACGCCTGCGGCCACGACGGGCACACGGCCACGCTGCTGGGTACGGTCATGGTGCTGGCCCGCATGGCCGATGAGTTGCCGGGTAAGGTGAAGTTCATCTTCCAGCCCGCCGAGGAAGTCGGCGGAGGCGGCGGCGTGCTGTGCGAACGCGGCGTCCTCGACTCGCCCAAGGTGGACGCGGCGGTCGCCATGCACGGCTGGCCGTTCGAGCCCGTAGGCAGCATCGCCATCCGCTCCGGCTGGGTGATGGCGGCGAGCAACCCGTTCACTATTACCGTGCAGGGCCTGGGCAGCCACGGGGCCTATCCGCACCGCGGCATCGACCCCATCGTGGCGTCGGCCCACATCATCACCGCCTTGCAGACCATCGTGGCCCGCACCGTCGACCCGCAGGATGCCGCCGTCGTCACCATCGGCCAGATCAGCGCCGGAGTGGCCGAGAACGTCATCCCGCCGCGGGCGACGATGTCGGGCACGATGCGCTATACGCGGACCGACCTGGGCGGGCAGCTTCGGGAACGCCTGTGCCGGATCGTCGAGCACACCGCCCAAGCCCACGGCGCGACCGCCAAAGTCGACATCGAGGACGGCTACCCGCCCATGTACAATGACGAGAAGCTAAGCGACCTGGTCGAGAAGATCGGCCGCGAGGTGCTGGGCGACGCCAATGTGGTCACCAAGGTGCCCGTCAGCATGGGCGTCGAGGACTTCGCCTACTACGCCCAGAAGGTGCCGGCGACGATGTTCAGACTGGGCGTGCGTCCGCCCGACCGCGACTCGTACCCCGCCCTGCACAACCCGCAGTTCAACTTCAACGATGATGCCCTGCCCATCGGCATCCGGATGTTCGGTGAGGTGACGCAGCGATTCCTGCGGGGGGAATGACCGAACAAGCTGGGTCGAGGTCCGACAGCGATGATGTGGGACCGCCATCTTGCCGGTCCGATTGGATCGGCTTTCGAGCCACTCGGCGGGCCCGGAGACCGCCCATCAGCAACCATTCATGCCGGAAACGTCCGCCGGACGCGCTCCAGGTCCAACTCGAATCCCGGTAGGGCCGCGCTGGCGAGCCTGTCGCCGACGGGTTCAACGGCTACGAAACGGCCGTCGTGCAGGCGGTAGAAGGTCATCTCGCGTCGCTCCGGATCGATGATCCAGTA
>JACQVT010000059.1 GCA_016209665.1 Planctomycetota bacterium
ACCATCAGCAGTCGATACATGCGGTCCAGGGCCACCTCGTTCGGCTCGTCCGGGGCGGCCCGCTGGATGACGGGCAGCAACGCCGTCCACTGCGGTTGCGTGAACTTCTCGCGAAGCGTCGACAGGCCGGTCGCGCCCATCGTTCGGGCTCCCGCCGTCGGGTCGGCCAGGGCGAGCGTGAAGGCATCGACGAGGTTCTGCGGGGCCTGCGCGGGTTGAGCAGCCTCAACGATCTGTTGAAGCGTCAAGAGCAGGTAGACCGCCGCCAGCGGCCTTCGATCGACGGGGGCCGCCTTGTAGCTCTTGATGAACCCATCGGCCACGATGCCGGCCATACCCGTGCGGAATCCTTCCGTCGCCGAGGTGTCCTTGACGTGGGTCGTGACCGTGTTGAGGAACGCGAGCCCCTGCGTCTGCACGGCCTTATCGTCCTTGGCGGCGAACAACTGCTGCATCTGCTCGGCGACCCAGGCCTCCACGTTGTTGCGGTCGATCCCGGCCAAGTTGGTCTTGCGGATGTTGACGAAGTCCGGGGTTCGTTGCTGGGCCAACACCGGCGATCCGACCATCAGGTTCACGGCCGTCAGGCCGATCAGGACGCGGCAGGGAACGCTTCGGTTGCCTTGGGGGGCGGGCATCCTGCCCGCCTTCCGGCCGATCGGGACATGGTTGGGAAGTCTTCGGTTGCTGGGCACGACCGGCTTGCCGGGTATCTGGCGATTCAAGCTCACTTGGTATCTCCACTCCACGGATGGATGGCGGGCTGCCTCTGCGTCAGCTAGAATCGAAAACCCTATCCGTCCATACCGGACGTGTCAAGGTGACGCCCGCGACCAACAATCGCTCCGTCAAGGGCTTACGTCACTCGTGCCGACATCGCGCGCTTGACGGGGGACTTCGTGCCTTTGTACATTCAGGGTATGCCACCCGATGGCCAACCGGACAATTCGGCCGGGCTCGTGCAGCGTCCCGCACGGTTGGAGGTGGTGCCCGCCCCTGCGGTGCGGCGGCTCAGCCTCTACCTCCGGGAGCTGGAGTCTCTGCTCGGCGGCGGCCAGGAGACCATCTCCAGCAAGGACCTGGGCAACGCCCTCGGCTACACCGATGCCCAGGTGCGCAAGGACCTTGCGTACTTCGGGCAGTTCGGGCATCCGGGTATCGGCTACCGGGTCAAAGAACTCATCACCCGCATCCGAGGCATTCTCGGCACCGATCGCGTATGGAAAGCGCTGGTGGTTGGAGCGGGCAATCTGGGCCAGGCCCTGGTCAGCTATCGCGGCTTCCTCAAGAAGGGCTTCGAGATCGTGGCCGTGTTCGATAACGATCCGAAGGTGGTGGGCCGGCGCATCGGCGGGGCGACCGGAGTCGAGGTGTTGCCGCCTGACCGCCTCGCCGACACGGTGCGCGAGCGGGGTGTCGAGTTGGGCATCCTCGCCGTTCCCGCCGACGTGGCCCAGCGGGTCGCCGACCAGCTCGTGGAGGCCGGCATCAAAGGCATCCTCAACTTCGCCCCCACTTCGATCACTGTGCCCGATACGATCCCGCTGGGCTCCGTCGACCTGTCCGTCCATCTCGAACAGCTCGCCTTCCGGATTTCCACCAGCAGCGTCACCACCCCACAATGACGGGGGGAAGGCAAAGCGTATGTCCCTGGGGGGGCGGGCATCCTTGCCCGCCTTTTGCAGCTCGCAATGACGGACGGGAAAGCAAAGCATATGTCCCGCGATGATTACGATCCTGACGATCCCGACGCGCCGCAGCCGATGGATCTCGCGGCGGACGACGCCGCGGAGGATGACGACGAGACCATCGCCTGCCCGGGCTGTGGTCGACGCATCCACGAGCAGGCGGCCCTGTGCCCCCACTGCGGCGAGTGGATCCTCGACGACTCGACCGCCCGCCGCCGCGGCCGCGGCTGGTTCTGGCCGCTGGCCGTCGGCATCCTCATCGCCCTGATCCTGGTCTACTGGTCTGGCCTGCGGTGAGAGCGGCTGCCCGGTTCGCGGGCGCTTCAGTGGCGGCGAGGCCGCGGCC
>JACQVT010000060.1 GCA_016209665.1 Planctomycetota bacterium
GTGGTGTGGATGAGTATCTGGCGACCCTCTCCTACGTCCTCGTGGACCGCACCATAACCATCGACGTGCCCATATCTTACAGTCCCGATCCGGTCGGGATCCCGCTGGGGGCGACCAACGGTCTGGCGGTGCTGATCCTCAACGACAGTGGCTGGCCCACGGATCGCGCGCCCAACGGGGAAGAGCCCTTCCTTTTCCCTGTGCCCGAACCCTCCACCGCGCTCCTGGCCTGGCTGGGGACGATTGCGGTTGCAATGCGGAGAGCCTGCCGGGCCGGCCGGACCTGAGACGCAGAACTGTGCTGCTTGAGCGCTTCCAGTATACTCATCCTCAGTCTGGATGGCGTCGAGCAGCATGTCCATTTCGTCGCATCACCGTGGTCGAGGTCCGCGGCCGGCCTTCAGCCTGCTGGAGCTGCTGGTGGTCACGGCCATCATCGCCTTGTTGATCGCCATCGTGGTGCCGGCATTGGCGAAGGCCCGGCGATCGGCGCGGAATCTCACCTGCGTCAGCCACCTGCGGGCGTTCGGGAACGCGCTGACCCTCTACAAGCACGACGCCAACAGATATCCCCTGGTTGACCTCGACGGTCCTCCCCGTGCGAGTGGCTTGGCCAACATCGGGCGACACACCGCGGAATGGCTGGTGAAGCAATACCTGGGCGGTTTCCAGGCGATGTATTGTCCGGTCAGTCTCGAGGACGATTCCCGCGCCGATCCCCCGGTCATGCCATTTTTTGATCAAGGTCAGCAGCAGTACATCGACTTCTGGCGGACCGGGCAGATCTCGTACATGTACCTGTCCGGCGTGACCCACACGTACCCGGACGCCGACAACAAGCCGACGTTCAATCCCGATCTCGAGTCGCCGGACTCCCCGCGGGCGGAGCGGGCCGTCCTCACCGGCGACCGGACGACCGAGTTCGGCCCGAAGGGCAAGAACATCGTCGGCAGCAACCACGGTAACCAGGGCGGCTGGTTCTACTTCATCGAGGGCGATGCCCTCTGGTGGGAGTGGGACAAGCTGACGGCCCATCCCACCGCCCCTTACATCTGGTATTGGCCCCGACGGCAGGATGTACCACGCCCGACCACCCCGGACGATTGACGGACCGGCCGGTGACCGCGCCTGGACATCGCTTCGCGTGCCTGGGATGAAGTTTTCGGGACCGCGCGTCAGCAACCCCGCCGCCGCTGCGTCGTAAGTCATTTACTGACAAAGCGTTGTTTCGTGAGTTTCCAGCCCTTTTCGGACGGTCCGTCCCCGTCCGCCGCACGTCCGGGCTGGTCGGAAAACCGGGAAGAGATCACCAAAACCCGTCAACTGCTGCATATGATCAAACGACAGCTTCCCATGTTTTCGTCGCGCGGTCCGATAGGTAAGTCCTGCCCGCACAGGTGGTTGGCGGGGCCGAAAGTGGGGGGGCGGGACCGCTCATCCGAGCGGACGGGAGACGCGCATGGGGAATGAGGGTAAAGCGGCGAAGTGGGATCGCGTGCTGATCGACGTGTGCACGCAGCGGGACTTCCTGGACCCGGGGGCCATCCTCCAGGTGGCGAACCGGGCGGCACTGGTATCCAAGCTCAAGCACATCTTCGACTGGGCCCGGCGCAACCGCATCGGCGTCTGCTCCTCGGTCGAGTCGCATCGGCCGAGCGAGCCGCTGGCGGGCTTCCCCCTGCACTGCATCGACGGGACACCGGGCCAGGCCAAGCCGGAATTTGCCTACCTGCATCCGTGGATCCTGGTCGAGGTTGACAACAGCCTGTCACTGCCGCCGGACTTGCGTGAGAACTACCACCAGTTGATCTTCCGCAAGCGAGCCCGCGACGTTCTGAGCAATCCCAAGGCCGACCGGTTCCTGACCCAGTTCAAGGCGGACGAGTTCATTATCTTCGGCGTCGGGCTTGAGCGGGCGATCCGGTGTCTGGCCCTGGGTCTGCTGGCCCGTCACAAGCCGGTGACGGTCGTGAGCGACGCCTGCGGTTACTGGAGCGCGCCCGAGGGGGATCTGGCCCTGCGTCAACTGGCCGCCAAGCACATCCGGCTCGTGACCGCGCAAGAGCTGATCGCGCCGCCTCCGCCGCCCACCCGGAGCAAGCATCCGCTGCATCGGCCGATTCTGAGCCGATGCTGCCCCGGCGAGGAGCGGACCGCCAAGTCGCGCCGCCGACACCGCCCCCGCACCAGCA
>JACQVT010000552.1 GCA_016209665.1 Planctomycetota bacterium
GCCCATGGCGGTGAGGACCTTGTCCTCCAGCTTGAGGGCGTCGGCCTTGTCGGTGTTAAGCTGGGTCAGAATCGCGGCGTATTCCTTGTTGCTCTTGGCCTGGTTGAGGGCCTCGCGGAGGCGAACGATGTGCGATTCGTGGATCTTGCGCTCCAGTTCGAGCGAGTTGGCTTCCGTCTGGGCCTTGGTGATGGACTGGCGGGTCTCGTTGAGTTGCTGTTCGAGGGTGGCGATCCGGCGGGTTTGCCCGACGACGCGGCGGTGTCGGGACTCGATTTGTTCGCGAACGGACCGAAGCTGGTTCTCAATCGTCTGCAGACGAAACAGGGCGTCGAGCGTTGCTCCCATGCGTCCCATCCTCATCTGGCCGGACCGGCCAGCGATATCAGGTTTTCAAATCGGCCTCCCGGCCGCAGCGACCCGAGGGTCGCGCCGGATCGGGTATTATCGCTTCCTTGCCCTCGCTCTGCAAGCACCAGCCTTGTGACGCCCGCCCCGCGGACGTATGCTGTCAGGCATGGCCGGGCGGGAGCGGACAACGCTGGACACCCTCCGCGAATTCAAGCGGGCGCGCCGAAGATTCAGCGTCCTAACGTGTTACGACGCCCGGACGGCGGCGATCATGGCCGCGGCGGGGGTCGACGTGCTGCTGGTCGGTGACACCGCCGCCGAGGTACTGCTGGGCCTGGAATCGACGCGGGAGATGCCCCCGGAGTTCCTGCTCACCCTGACGGCGGCGGTTCGGCGCGGCGCGCCGCGGTCGTTTGTCCTCGCGGACCTGCCCTACGCCTGGCGCCGCGGCGACGTGCGAAGTGTCACCCAGTGGACACAGCGCTTCCACGACGAGACGGGCAGCGACGCGGTCAAGGTCGAGGTCACGGGCGATGACGCCCCGCTGATCGAGTCGATCCGCTCGGCCGGCGTACCGGTGGTGGGGCACCTGGGCCTGCTGCCCCAGTCGGTCGAGCCGGGCCAGGGCTACCGGGCCCGGGCACGTGACGCGACGGAGGCGAGGCGGCTGATCGAGGACGCCCGCCGCATCGAGGATGCCGGCGCCGACATGCTGCTGCTGGAAGCGGTGGCCAGCGAGGTGGCCCGCGAGATCGCCCTGCACACGGAACTGCCCGTGATCGGCTGCGCCGCCGGCGTGCACTGCGACGGCACGGTGGTGGTGCTGCACGACATGATCGGCTGGGGCGGCGGGCATCGGCCGCGGAGCGTCCGACAGTACGCCGACCTGTCGAGCGTGCTCGACGAGGCATTCCGGGCCTACGTCGCCGACGTCCAGGCGGGCCGCTTCCCGCAGGACGCCGAATCCATCCACATGAAGCCGGGCGAGTACGACAAGCTGATGTCGCTGGCGGGAGGACGCTGATGCTGCTGTCGGTCGTCGTTCCCTGCTACAACGAGGCGGGCAATGTAGCCGAGCTGCACCGCCAGCTCGACCAGGTGGCGGCGCGGCTGGACGACCAGATGGAGTTCATCCTCGTCGACGACGGCAGCCGCGACCACACGCTGGACCTGCTCAAGCAGGTCGCCCAGCGCGACCCTCGGGTCCGCGTGCTCTCCTTGTCGCGGAATTTCGGGCACCAGGCGGCGCTGACGGCGGGGATCGAACACGCCGCCGGTGACGCGGTCGTGGTCATGGATGCCGACTTGCAGCACCCGCCCGAGCTGATCCTCGATTTCGTGCGGAAATGGCGGGAAGGCCACGACCTGGTGTATGCCTACCGCCAGGGCGTCAAACCGCGGCTCGGTTATCGGCTGATCAACGCGATCATGAAGATCAACGTGCCGGCCGAGTCGGCCGATTTCCGACTGATGGACCGCAAGCTCGTGGATGCGTTCCGCCGGATGCCCGAGCGAGCCCGGTTCATCCGCGGGATGATCGCCTGGCTGGGCTTCCGGCAGGCGGGCATCGGGTACGCCGACCGCCAGCGGTTCGCGGGCCGCCGCAGCTACACACTCCGTCAGACGGCCCGCATGGCCCTCAACGCGATCCTGGCGTTCTCGAGTCTGCCGCTGCGGCTGGCGGCGGTACTCGGAGTGGCCACGCTGGGCGTCGGCCTGCTGTACGCGGCGTACATCCTGTACGCGTGGGTGGCGGGCGAGACCGTCCAGGGGTGGACGGCGCTGATTCTGACCATGCTGGTCCTGGGCGGCGTGCAGTTGCTGTGCCTGGGGATCATCGCCGAGTATATTGGCCGCATCTTCGAGGAGGTCAAGCACCGGCCGCTGTACGTCGTCCGCGAGTGGATCGGGCCGAAGCGCGGAACTGCAGCGGGCGCGGGCGAGGACGTGGGCCGCCTGGCGGCCACGGCCGGCGCCGCCAACGAAGGCTGATCGGCGACGGCCGTCGCTTCCGGCGGGACGCGGGCGTGGCCGTGCGAACGAGCCGTCGCACCGATCGAGGAGCGTCATGTCCGACGATTGCACCGACGCAAGGCACGATCTGAACGTGCTGGTGGATGTGGCTCGCCGGCTCGGCGAAACGTTCGACCTCGACTCGCTGCTGCACACCATCGAGCAGGCGGGGCGGTCCGCCCTGGCCTGCGAACGGGCGACCGTCTTCCTCTACGATGCGGGCCGCGACGAACTGCACAGCCAAGTCGCCACCGGCACGGGAGAAATCCGGTTCTCGGCCAAGCTGGGGATCGCCGGTGATGCGGTCAAGACGCGCTCCGTCATCCTGGTCGGCGACGCCTATGCCGACCCGCGGTTCAACCGCGAGATCGACCGCAAGACGGGCTATCGCACGCGGAATCTGCTGACGCTGCCGCTGGTCGCCCCCGACGGGCAGATCGTCGGCGTGCTGCAAGTGCTCAACAAGATCGGCGGGGATTTCACCACCAACGACCAGTTGCTGGCGGCGGCCCTGGGCTCGCTGACCGGCGTGGCCCTCAAACGGCAGATCCTCCTCGACGACGCCGAGGCCAAGCGGCGACTCGAACGCGACCTCAACATCGCCCGCGAAATCCAGCAGAAGCTGCTGCCCAAGCAGGTGCCCCGAACGCCCGGGTTCGACGTGGCCGGCTGGAACCGGCCTGCCGACCAGACGGGGGGCGACATCTTCGATTTCTTCGCCCTGCCGGATGGCCGGCTGGGGATCATGATCGCCGACGCCACCGGTCACGGCATCGGCCCGGCCCTGATCGTCTCGCAGTGCCGCAGCGTGCTTCGAGCCATCACCGACAGCACCGAACCGCCGGCGGAACTCGTTCGCCGGCTCAACGACCTTTTGTGCGAGGACCTGCCGAGCGACCGGTTTGTCACGTTGTGTTTCGGCATCCTCGACCCGGCGGCCCACC
>JACQVT010000572.1 GCA_016209665.1 Planctomycetota bacterium
GCTGAGTGGTCTCTGTCGGCTAACGGAGCAGCGAGGCCGATCCTCGGTACTCGGTACTCGCGGCAATGGACCGGCTGGAAGCCGGTCCCACACGGAGAGAAGCCGGTGCCCCACGGAGACTACTTCACGTCGGCGAGCTTGATCGGGCAGCGCTGGTTGGCCGAGAGTAGGGCGGCCTCGAGGACGCGCTGGGTCTCGTAGGCGTCGGCGAAGTCGGGGATCGGCACCACCGGGGCCTTCCTGGCCAGGACCTTCATGATGTCGGCGGCTTGGTTGATGAACCCGTGCTCGTAACCCAGGATGTGGGCGTCGGGCCACCAGGCGCCGACGTAGGGGTGGTTGGCCCCGCTGGTGCAGATGATGTGGTTCCAGCCGCGGACCTTGGGCTCGGCGGTGTTGTCGTAGTAGTCGAGGTAGTTCATGTCCTCGAAGCGGAACCGCAGGGCTCCCTTCTCGCCGTGGATCTCGAAGCCGTTCTGGTTCTTGTAGCCGGTGGCCAGCCGCGAGCATTCGAAGCTGGCGACGGCACCTTTCTTGAAGCGGGCGAGGAACAGGACGGCGTCGTCGACGTCCACCTTGCCCTTCTTGACGCTGCCCTTGGCCCCGGCCGCGATGCCGCCCGCCGACGCGGCCGACGGGATGGTTCGCTCCTTGACGAACGTCTCGGCGATGGCCCCGGTGACCTCGACGATCTCGTCCCCGGTGACGAAGCGGGCCATGTCGATGATGTGCGCGTTCAAATCGCCGTGGGCCCCGCTGCCCGCGAGCTTCTTCTGGAACCGCCACAGCAGCGGCGTGTCGGGGGCGCCCCACTCCTGCAGGTAGACGCAACGGACGTGGAAGACGCGGCCGATCTTGCCCTCCTTGACGAGCTGGTGGGCCAGGGCAACCGCCGGGCAGCGGCGGTAGTTGTACCAGACGAACGTGGGCACCTTGGCCTTCTTCGCGGCGTCCACCATCGCCCGGGCGTCGGCGAGCGTGCCGGCGATCGGCTTTTCGCTCGCGACCGGCTTGCCGGCCGCGAGGGCTTCCATCGCCGGCGGCATGTGCATGTGGTTCGGCGTGACGATGTCGACGAAGCCGATGTCCTCGTTGTTGATGACCTTCTTCCAGTCGGTGCCGTAGTTCTTCCATCCCCAGCGGTCGGCGAACACCTGGGGGTTCTCCGCCTCCATCCCGAACACGGTGTGCATGACGGGGTTGAGCGGCAGGTCGGTGAAGAACTTGCTCACCTTAAGGTAGGCGTTGCTGTGGGTGCGGCCCATGAAGCCCTGCCCGATCAGTGCGACGTTGATCGTCTTGCCCATCTGCGTGTCTCCTTTACCCGTTGGTTTCCCCGGATGCACTTCGGCGCGCCGCGGCCGGTATTGCCTGGGGTTTCGAGAGACATGGATATACCGGCCGACCCGCCGGGAATCAAGCCGGGCCGGCAGGGTGAGACTCCCCGTCTTGCCAGCGTGCTCATGCCCCCCCATTGATGGGCGTGATCCGGGTGACGTGGATGGGGTCGATGTAGATCGCCTTCTGAGGAATGCCGGCTTCGTCTGGCTCCGATCCCAGGATGACCCGGCCGGTCAAGACGAATATGCTGTCTGGATCCTGGATGTCGTAAGACGCTCCATCGGAGACATGGAGCCGGAATGGCCGGAACGGTTTGGTCCGCAGATGGTCCTTGATCGTCGTCTCCCTCATGGGACGATTCTCCTCGTGGTCAGTCCTCTGCGATTATACCCGACGGGTTCACAGATTACAGCCCCTTGGCGTTTGGTTCATGGCACGTGCCGGGTCGAATCGGGCCGGACAATCGGGCTTGTGAGGCTCCCTTGGAATGGCGTACAATGCCTCCGCAAAGCCCACAGGTAGGCACCCCGTGGACTGTTATTCCCGGTCGGATCAGGAGCAGATGACGATGAAACTGTCGCAGCGTTCGGAGCAGTTGGTCGAGTCGGCCACCCTGGCGGTGGCGTCGAAGGCCGCCGAGATGCAGGCCCAGGGCATCGACGTGGTGGGCTTCGGGGCGGGCGAGCCGGATTTCAACACGCCCGAGAACATCCGCGACGCGGCCAAGGCCGCCCTGGACGCCGGTCACACGAAATACGCCAAGCCGGCCAGCGGCGTCGTGCCGGCCAAGCAGGCGATCTGCTCGAAACTCAAGCGCGAGAACGGGCTGGACTACAAGCCGTCGCAGGTGCTGATCACCGTGGGCGGCAAGGAGGCCCTGTACCTGGCGTCGATGGCTCTGATCGACCCGGGCGACGAGGTCATTCTGCCCGCGCCGTACTGGGTGAGCTACCCCGAGCAGGTGCAGTTGTGCGGGGGCAAGAACGTCATCGTCGCCGGCAAGGAGTCCAACAGCTTCAAGCTGACGGCCCAGGAGATCGCCAATGCGATCACGCCCAAGACCAAGGTGCTGATCTTCAACTCGCCGAGCAACCCCGGCGGGTTCACGTATTCGCCCGAAGAGGTCCAGGCGATCGCCAAGGTGGTCGAGGGCAAGGACATCGTCGTCTTCTCGGACGAGATGTACGACCGGCTGATCTACGGCAACCAGCGGTTCCTGAGCTTCGCCGCCTGCGGTCCCAAGGCCTACGCTCAGACGCTGACGTTCAACGCCGGCTCGAAGACCTACGCGATGACCGGCTGGCGGGTCGGCTACGTGGCCGGCCCCGAGCCGATGGTCAAGGCGATGGCCAAAATCCAGAGCCAGACGACGAGCGGCACGGCCACGTTCAACCAGCACGCCCTGGCGGCCGCCCTCAACGGCCCGCAGGAGAGCGTCGAGGCCATGCGCAAGGAGTTCGAGCGCCGGGCCGAGTACATGTGGCAGCGGCTCAACCAGATCAAGGGCGTTTCGTGCGTCCAGCCGACCGGGGCGTTCTATGCGTTTCCCAACGTCGCCGGGGCCTGCAAGATTCTGGGCGTCAAAGGCTCGCTGGAGTTCAGCGCCGCCGTGCTCGAGAAGGTCCACGTGGCCCTCGTGCCCGGCGCCGCATTCGGCTGCGACGATAATGTCCGCCTCTCCTTCGCGACCAGCATGGAACAGATCCGCAAGGGCCTCGACCGTCTGGAGCAAGTGCTGGGGAAGAAGTAATGAAGTGAGAAGTACGAAGTGAGAAGTGAGAACAAGACTGCTCGAGCCAGTATCTGGCCTCGCACGTTCTTCCGTGGAAATCGATACCCACTGCGGACACCTTGACGATCACCGGCGGGTGGCGCGGAGGAGCGAATCCATCCAGACGTCGCGGTAGACCAGCTCCACGTTGCCGACACCGGCGGCCTCGAGGTCCTCGCGGTATTCGCGGAGGCTGTATGTGCCGCCCGCTTCGGTGGCGGTCAGCATGTTGATCGCGAACATCGCGCCGCCGGGCGGGTGAACGTGGTCGTCGTCCATCACCACGTCACGGATGGCCAGCACGCCGGCGGAGGGCAGAGCATCCCGGATCTTGCCGAACAGCGCGCGGTTCTGTTCACGCGAGTTCTGGTGGGCGATGGCGCTGAGCCAGACGAAGTCGGCCCCGGCGGGCAGGGGATCGACGTAGAAGTCGCCGGGGACGAGCTTGACGCGCTCGGCCAGGCCGGCGTCGGCCAGCCGCCGTCGGGCCAGGGCGATCACGTCGGGCAGATCGAAGATCGTCGCGACGGCCCGCGGTGCCTGCCGTAGGAACGCGATCGTCCACGTGCCTGAGCCTCCGCCCACGTCCAGCAAATGCCGGAACGAAAACGGTGCCAGCCGGCCGACCACGGCATCTGCCACGGGCCCGGAGATCGTGTGCATGGCCCCGATGAACGCGGCCGTGTCGGCGGCCTCGCCGCGGAGGCTCGGACGGCGTTCGGCCGGCCGGCCGATCTTGACCACCTGCGACAACTGGGCCCACCGCCGCAAGCAGTTCGCCTGGTGCAATACCATCGGCAGAACCGAGTGGGCGCTGCGGTCGACCAGGACCTCGGCGACGTCGGCCGGCAACGAGTAGGCATCGCCATGTTTGGTGAGCAGGCCCAGCGCCGCCAGCGCGTCCAGCAGGAGCCTCGTGCCC
>JACQVT010000573.1 GCA_016209665.1 Planctomycetota bacterium
GGATGGTATCCCCTGTCGTTTCGGTTGATGGATTAGGGGGTCTGCCCAAGCCCCAGGCAGGCCTGCCAGGGGCTTGGGGCGCCGACATTTGGGTAACCCTGGGGGGGGCGGTTTCGGTTGGCGGGATCCGAGCGCCGCCCTGACCGAAACTTCACGCCCCTCGAACCAACCGCCCGGTTGTCCGGGCCGGTTCCGCCGGTTACAATTCCGCGCCAGAATGCGAGAAATCGTCGCCTGTGGCGTGGCTTGGGGACCAGGTCCCGCGGAGGAAGGCCGCCCGCGCGGCCAAGGGGCCGTCTCCGGCGGGTAGGGACATCTCCGGCCTGGTTGTCGCCGTGTTCAAGAAGCTGCTGTACAACGATGAGGAGCAGATCCGCCCGGTGATCGTCTATGGGCTGGCCGCTCTGGCGATCGGGGTGGGCGGCTACTTCGTCTACGCCCGCTGGGCGGGGACAGACCGTCCGGTGGAGGTGTCGCTGTTGTGCGCGACGGCGGGTTGCGGCTACAGCGATGAGAGGCAATTGCAGATCGGCGAGCCGATCCCCGGCATCTGCCCCACTTGCAAGCAGGCGAGCGTGTATCCGGCGTTCAGGTGTCCGAAGTGCCGGACGGCCAACGTCCTGAACGAGGACCGCGGGATCAAGGGCAGGACCAAGTGCTCCAAGTGCGGGGCGGAGTTGCACTATGGCGGGTGACGAGATGATCGGACAACCGGCGGATCCGTCCTCGAGCGGGCCGGGCAGCGTCGATCCCGGCGCGGCCGATGGCGTTCCGGCGGCTCCGCGCAAGACCCCCTGGGGCGCGGTGGGGCTGATCGTGCTGCTGGGCGTCGGCGTGACCGCCGTTCTCGCCTGGCGGGGCCTGGACAAGCGGGACGAGCGGATCAAGTCGGTCTACCTCTGCACGAACGCAGCCTGCGGGTACAGCGAATCGCGCGTGCCCGCCGTCGGCGAGGGGCTGCCCTTCGCCTGCCCGAAATGCGGCCAGAAGACCATGTACGCCAGCTTCGCGTGCCCCAACTGCGGCACGAAGAACGTGTTGAACCAGGACCGCGGCCTGCCCGGACCGAGCAAGTGCTCGAAATGTGACACGGAGTTGCATTATGGTGACGAATAGCCGTTCCCATCGTGGCGGGTTCACGCTGATCGAGGTGCTGGTGGTGGTGGCGATCATCGCCCTGCTGACCAGTATCCTGCTGCCCTCGCTGGCCAAGGCCCGCGAGGCGACCCGGGCCGCAGTCTGCGCCGCGAACCTCTCGCAACTCCTCAAGGCCGAATCCATCTACCAGACCCAGAACCAGTCGTGGATCCCCGGCGCCCCCCTGACCACCGGCTACTACTATGCCGCCGCGCCCGCCCCGGTCTGGGGGCCGGGAGAGAAAATAAAGCCCGGAACGTTCGTCCCGCGTTTCCCCCGCAACGCCATCACGCTATACGACTGGCCGACCGTCCTTCGGGTCGTCATGTACGGCGCGAACGCCGTGGGCCCCGCCGCCACCAGTGCCGACCGTGACAGGGCTCGAGCCAAGGTCTACGCGGATAACGTGACCGGGGCCTTTCTCTGCCCGTCGAACAGGCAGGTCGCCAGTGCCTATCAGGGAGCCGGCCTCGGGATCAGCGACGCAAGCCAATACCGAGTGACTCAGGCCGTCAGCTACCTGAGCATGGACACGATCATGCGTGCGGGCATGAGCGTCTACAACAGCATCATCCAACAAGGCTCCCAGGGCGAGTTTAAGAATCCGAGCCTCCTGGCTTACCACGTCGCTCAGAACAGCAGTTGGGACGTGAAGGTCCCAGACGACTACCTCCCTCGCCATAGCAGACTGCGCCAGGAGAGCACCAAAGTGTTCATCGCCGACGGTCTGCGGTATGTGGATGAGGGTTCGGGCAAGGGGGTCACGTACAACATTGAGTACGTCGGTTCCAAAGGCGCATACTCGGCCACGCCGCCATCGACCGCCGAGGTCGAGACCAGCGTGCATGGCCGGGAGTACACCTACGCGAAGGAGTATTCGTATCGCCACGGCGACAAGGACGTCATCAATGCCGGATTCTTCGATAGCCATGTCGAGGCGTTGAGGGTTACGGGCCATCGCGTTCCGAGCGAGAAGAAGGACGCACCGGAAGGCCTGATCGGCAAGAAGTTCTCGGGGGTCGCCGTGCACCCGAAGTATTACTATCCGACCGGCTCGATCGTGCAGAATCCCGCGAACCTCCACCAACCCATTCCGGGGCGCGACCTGCAGACGGGGCTGGTGTTGCCGTAAGACCGGCCGGGAAGGAGGCCTCGGGTGGGAGGCCGCGCGGAGTGGACTCGGAACGGCGCACCGGTCGATACTCAAGCGAGGGGAGAAGGGCATGAGGCAGACGCCCTGGCGCTGCGCCGCTTTGGTGGTTGTGTTCGCGACGTGGGCCCTGGGCGGCAACGTCACCATCCTCGACTGGAACATCCTCACCTATAACGACCCCGGCACCAACGAGTACAACGCCCTGGTGCGGATCGTCCAGGCGATCAACCCGGACATCATTCTGGTGCAGGAGGCCAACCACAGCACCGGGCGGTCGGCGTTCATGGCCGCGTTCGCGGCCCGATACCCGTACAGCTTCCTCGGGGCCCCCAACTACGAGAACCCGCGGAATCAGATCCTCAGTGCGTACCCGCTGACCGCCACCGGCCAGAACTTCATCCCCGACCCCAACGGCGGGACGTTCGAGCGGCCGACGATCTGGGCCGACGTCAACGTCGCCACCGCCACGCCCGAGGCCGAACTGCGGGTCTACTCGGCCCACTTCAAGTCCGGCAGCGCGAGCCGCGACTGGACGCTCAAGAACAACCAGGCTACCGCCGACGCCAACAGCATCGCCTCGCTGCTGTCGAGCAACCCGGCCATGCGGGTCTATTACGCCGGCGATCTCAACTGTACGACCGGAACCTCGCCCATCAACACGCTGCTGGCCCCGCAGACCACGCTGGCCCGGCTCGACATGCGCGACCCCCGCACCAATGGCGCGGGCACGCACTGGACGTTCAACACGATCATCGACCACGCCTTCCGCTCGGCCACGCTCGGCAACTCGATGGTGTCGTACTACATCTTCGACACGACCACCATCCCCTTCGCCCAGCTCCCGCCGCCGACGCAGTCCGGCGACTCGCACACGGCGAGCGACCATCTGGCCCTGGTCTCGACCATCACCATCGGCGACGTGGACCCCTCGGACCAGATCCGCATCAACGAGGTCTTCGTCCGCCAGCAAACCGCGCCCGACACCAACGAGTTCATTGAGCTGTCCGGTCCGCCGGGTGCGGACCTGACGGGCCTGGCCGTGGTCATCGTCGAGGGCGACGACCCGCAGTGCGGCACGGTCGACCGCATCTGGAGCCTCACCGGCCAGACCCTCCCCGCCGGCGGCTACTTCCTCATGGGCGGCTCGGCCCTCAACCCCGACATGAACCTGGGCACCAGCAACCTGCTGGAGAACGGGACGCAGACCATCCTCCTCGTGCAGGGGGTCCTGGTGTCGGTCGGCCAGGACATCGACACGAACAACGACGGCGTGGCCGACGTTCCCATCGGCGGCGGCATCTCCGACGCCATCGCCGTGACGGATGGCGGCCCGCTCGACCGCACCTATTTCGACGCTCCGGTCCTGGGACCGGTGGGCGGACTGGTGCCCGGCGGGGCGGCCCGCTGCCCCGACAAACTCGACACCGATTCCGCCGGCGACTTCAAGCTCCTCAGCCCGGCCATGGAC
>JACQVT010000574.1 GCA_016209665.1 Planctomycetota bacterium
CAGCGTGGTCTGCTCGATGAGGAAGTTGTCCACGAATAGTTGGCGGCCCACGTCGATGGGGATGACCGAGGGCGGGGCGCTGAGGTACGGCACCGGCATGGGGTCGGGGGGCAACTGGTCGTACTTCGGCGGCCAGGGGGCGGGCAGGCGGATGCCGTTGTAGAGGACAGCGCCGGCCGGCTGAGTCGCGGGCTGACCGAGGGCCGGTGCCGATGCCGTCCAGCCTGTGGCCATCAGGATCAGAGCGGAACTCGATAAGGCCGTCTTCATGACATAATCCTCGACTTAGGGGTCCTTGTGCCGTGGCGGCCTCATGATACGATGGTTGCTTGTCGGCGTCACTCGTTTACGGCGGTGAGTCGGGGGGGTTACGACATGCCGCCGGCGGGGGGCTGCCGGAGCAACGTCGTCGCGGTGCTGGACGGTGTGGCCGCGTGCGACGTGCGGCCCGAGCACATGCTGCATCCCACGATGTTCGCGGGCAACCAGGTGCGGCGGCTGCGGGAGCAGTTGCACCGGGTGATCGTGGGGCAGGACGACCTGCTGCACAAGATGCTGGTGGGGCTGCTGGGCAACGGGCACATCCTGATCGAGGGCGTGCCGGGCCTGGCCAAGACGACGGCGGTGTCGTCGTGGCCGACAACGTCACCGTCCGCAAGGGCAACGGCGAGGGCTTCGAGCCGCAGTTCAAGGAGCAGCTCCACGAGGGCGTCGAGTTCAACGTCGTCGAGCGCCGGACCGAGTGGCTCCTGATTCAGTTGCCCGATGGCAAGACGGGGTGGATCCGCGCCCGCGAGGCGGAAATTATTTGAAAGCGACACGGGGACACGGGGACACGGGGACGCGGGGACACGGGGACACGGAGACGCGGAGACGCGGGGAATGCGCGGGGATGAACCCCGCGGCTCGTTTGGGTTGACGCGACGTACCCACGTCAGTTCGATGCGCGGTTCAGACGCAGTTCCACCGGTTCGATCGTGGTGATCGAGATCGGGCCGTACACGCCGGATTTCGTCTGGTTCTCGAACACGTGCCAGCTTGGGTGGCCGACGCCGAAGTGCGGCCCCAAGGTGTTCAGCAGGCGAATCTCGATCCGGTTGTCGCCCGGCCTGACGGCCTGGGTCACGTCGAAGCGGTACGGATGCCACAGCCGCGTGCCGCAGGCCCGGCCGTTGACGGTCACATCCACGCTTCCGCGGACGCGGCCCACATCGAGGATCGCGCGGCCCTTGGCCGCGGGGACGCTGACCGTGGCCAGGTAGCGAATCCCGCCCGCGTAGTGCGGCAGGCCCAGTTCGTCCAGCGAGCCGAGCGGAATGCGGCCGGCTCCCATCTCGAACTCGATCGGCCCCCACAAGGCAGCGCCCCGCGTGTCGCCGGACGCGCACTCGATTCGCAGGGCGGCGGTCCGGCGAGGTGATCTCACGTCGGGCAGATCGGCAAACTGATAAGCCTTGAAACGGTCGGTGGGAACCTCCTTGCCGTCTACGTAGAGCTGCTTGACCTCGGGGGAGTAACCACTCCCGAATCTCATGCGTCGGGCTCCCGGCGGCACGAGGAAGCGGTACCAGGCAATGGTCGGCTTGTCAGGTCTCGATGGCAAGCCGCCGACGTAAATCGGGTCGAAGACTCGCTTCTCGTCGACCAGAAACCCGCCATACGGCAGCGGGTGAGGCCGCGGGCGCAGGAGCAGCGTGGCCGTCTCGCCGAAGTAGCCGTGCGACGGTCCGCTGAGAACGCGGGCCGGAGCGGTAGCCTCCGGCTGACCCGTGGGAGCCACCTTGAACGAGGCATCCGAGACGAAGCCGATCTGCTGGCCGTCGACGACGGTCTCGATGAGGCCGTCGAGGAGCAGGCCGGTCGGTGTGCCGGTGTCGCGAGCCTCGATCTCCAGCTTGTTGGGGCCTTTCTTGAGGAATTCGCCGATGTCGTAGCGTTCGGACCGGCCCGTGAAGTACGGATCGAAGTTGCCCTGGTCGGCCACGAGCCGGCCGTTGATGCGAATCTGGTGCAGGTCGCCGAGGGCGACCACCATCGCGGCGGAATCAACGTTTTCCGGCACGTCGATGGTGCGGGTGAACGTGATGCGGCCGGTGGGGCTGGGCTTGGCGGCCCAGATCCACTGCGGGTCGAGGACCGGCTGGTCGGCGGGCAGGAAGTGGTAGAACAGTCGCAGCCGGCCGTCGGACGTGCGGGCGGCCATCACCTCGAGCAGATTGGAGCCGGGCATGAGCGTGACTTTGGCCTGCACGATGCGGGCGGCATCATCCACCTCGAACTTGACCTCCTGGCCGTTGAGGAACGCCCGCTTGCGGGCGGCGCCGCCGATGCGCAGCGTGGCGGGCCGGCCGGTCGCCGGCGTCGGGTCGGCACGGATGACCTGCTGGTGTCGCAGGTCCTCATCATCGGCCGGGTAGGTCGCCGGGGGCAAACTCACTTCCGTGCGCACGACGTACACCTCGCCGGCCTTGGCGTTCTCGATGTTGATGAACTCCTCGGGGATGCGGCCCTTGCCGCCGAGGGCGGACGGGTAGATGGGGTCCTCGTTGATGCCGTATTGCAAGGAGTACTCGGCGAAATTGAGCTTGCCGGCAACGCCCGCCGGTGAGCCCATCGTCTCGAACGTCTGGCCGGCCGGTATCGCGATCGGGCCGATCCATCCCGCCCGCGGCCCGTAGCCGGCGATGACGGTTTCCCACTGGCTGTCGTCGAAATCGGGGGACTTGAAGGCGGCGGTGTCCTCGCCCATTTGCTCCTCGTGGTAGCAGAAGGCCCGCACCTCGACGGGCAGCGGTTCGTCCCGTGGCGGCCAGGCGAAGTCGCCGTCGCGGTTGTCCATCGTGGGTTCGAGCTTGAACGCCAGCGGCCCGGGCACGTCGATGATCGTCGGTTTGACGGCCGGCGCGGAGCCGGTGTAGACGCCATCCGCGAACTCGACTCTGGCCGTGTGTTCGGCCGGCGGAGGCTGCGTCGCATCGAGCCGAGGCATGCCCTGCAGGATGACCTCCTGGGTGTCGGGGGACCGCTTGATCCCGGTGATGAGCAGGTCCGATTCGATGGCGGTGGGCTGGTCTGCGGGGGCGGGGCGAATGGCGACGATCGGCGCCGGCGTGCGCTCCAGCTCGACGTGCAATTGCGTGCGGCCATTCGCCCGGCGGTAGTTCAGGATCGGCGACACGTTGCCGGTGGTCGCGTCCCAGCATTCGGGCAGACCGTCGGCCGCGACCTCGACGCTCAGCCGGCCGCCCTTGGCCGCGGGCAGTTCCCACAGCCTGCGCTTGGCCACTTCATGTCTGGTTCCGAAGTTGGCCGGCGTGCCGTCGTCGGACATGATGAAGTAGAAATCCCGATCGCCGACCTTGCGGTGCAGGTACGGCCGTTTCTGCGTCAGGTCGCGTCCGAGCTTGCCGACCACGACGGCCGGCAGCTTCGCGGCCTCGTCGAGTTTGATCGCGTCGTGGAGCGCGACCTCGATGTCCGCCTTATCCGCCGCTTCGGTGGATGAGCGGACGATGCTGGCCGGCGCAGCGCCCACAACGACGATGGTCCCTCCCGCGTTGGTGAACCGGCCGAGTTGAACGACCGTCGAATCCCGCAGGACGCGGGCCGCGGGCAGGACCAACATGCGGATGCTCGCGTTGCCGACGCCCAACCGGCCGTTGGCGATCGCCGCCCGTTCGATCGAGTCCTCGTCGATGACGATGTAGTCCAGCCGCTCGGCCCGCAGGGTATTCTGAACCGCCCAGTACGCAGCCTTGGCCTGCTGGCCCATGGCTGAGGCATGTCCAAAGCCGGACGCCGCGTGCACGGTGGTGACCGGGTGCAGCACCGCCACATCGGCGACGTGCCGCCCGCGGGTGAGCAGCCAGCACATTCGCGAGACGTAGTCGGCCAGGTGCGGATGGTGGGCGAAGTACGGCTGCCGCCAACCGGTGTCCGGCGGGGCCCACTCGTAGAACGAGCCGTGCGTCGAGTAGTAGATCGCGTGCGGGTTGTACAGCGTGCTGCCGTCGGCCACCCACGGGTGCAGCAGCGTCATGATGTCCTCGAGGGTCTGCCCCCAGCCGCTGGAGTGGAACCCCTCGATCCACACGCGGGGCCGGCCGTACAGGTCGGCGATCGACTGGTGCGGCTTGGCGTCGCCGCCGTGGTCGTTGCCGGGGGCGGAGTAGTGCCGCATGGTCTTGAAGTAATCGACGTAGTAGCCCTCGCCGCCGATCGGGTCGGCGTTGCGGTTGGTCTGATCGTAGCCGCACAGCAGGCCGTGCCGCTCGTGCCACTCGTGCAGCGGGATGAAGAAGGCCTCCTCGCACAGTTCCGCCGCCAGGTCGTTGGCATTGCAGCGGACCTGCATCGTGCCGCGGCCGTCGGGGGCATCGGTCACGTCGTCGTACAGGGCGGGCAGGCAGTCGATCAGGTCGTAGTGGTGCCGGGCCTGGTACTCGGCGATCAGCCGCTTCGAGAACCGCGGCATGGCGGGGAACTCATCCTGGAACGATCCGGCGATGCCCTTGCCCAGTTCGTTGCCGAACCGCCGTTCCATCTCGCCGTGCACGACGTCGATCAGGGCCGCCCCCGCGGCCGGGTTGTGGTAGTCGAAGCCGCCGGCCGCGGTGTAGAACAACTGCACGCGATGCGGCCCGGCCGGCACGGCGGTCTTCAGCACGCCGTCCTCGATTGCACCGTCGATCCGGCGGACCTCCGAGATCCGGGTTCCCATCGACACCGCGTACGGGTCGCCAATACCGATGACCGCGCCCCAAGGGGCGGCGGGCGTTTGGCCGATGACGTGGGCCGGTTTCCAGGCTGCGTCATCGAACTCGGTCATCGTCCAGCCTTCGGGCGCTGAGGCACTGACGCGGAAACTGCCGTCGCTGACGAGCAGGTTTCGACGCTTTCCGTCCACCCCATCGGCCACAACTTCGACGAGCAGTCCCGCCACGTCGGCCAGATTGTCGCCGGCGATGGCGATCACGTTTCTGCCGGTGCGCAGTTTTCCGGTGAGATCGTAGTTCTCGGCGTTCTTCCAGCCCGTCTCGGCGTAGGTGGCGGCATCCTCGCCCGCCTTGGCGCCGTTGACGTAGACGACGTAGCCGTTGTCGCAGGTGATGTGCAGCTCCGCGTGGGCCGGCAACTCGCCCAGATCGAACGTCCGCCGGAAGTATCGTTTGCCGGCGGCGTTGAGCGCGGCGGCGTCCCAGATCCACGCCGCGGCATTCGCGTCGGCAGCCACGGCCGACACGAACGCCGCCAGGGGCGTGCCGTCCGGCGGCGTGCGAATCTCGATGTCGGCCGGGCCGGTCACGTCACGGACCTGGTGGCGAAGGCCGATGCCGCGAAACTCGGGATGCCGGGCCACCACGCGGGCTTGCAGGCCCGAGCCAGAAAAGCCCAGTTGATCGTAGAACCACAGCCGTACGCCGACGCGCTTGCCCTCCTGCACCGCGTAGGCGAACAGGTCCCACCACTCCTCGCTCAGGAACGGAGGATCGTCGGCGGCGCTGCCGTACAGCGGGCCGGACGGGGCGAGATTCAGCACGATTGCATTGTGGATGCCGCCGGCGGCGATGTGCTCGAGCTGCCGGCGCAGCCGGTCGCGATCGATCTTATCGCCGCTCCACCACCAGATGGGCACCGGCGAGTAGTCGGGCCGGGGCTGGGCGAAAGCGGAGACCAGATCGTTCGCGTTCTGTGTCGCGCCGGCGCCCATTTCTTGGTTGGACACCAGCGCGGCAAACGTTGCCAGCAGGACGACGGCACTCGTCGCGTGAATCCGGATCATGGATGCACTCCCTGGGGATGGTGATATGTGCGACGGCGGACATTCTACGGGCGCGGCGGCGACGGAGGAAGTATGTAAGGTCTCTGCCCGAACGTGTGGGACCGGCTTCCAGCCGGTCAGGTGGACCGGCAAGATGCCGGTCCCAAACCCGACCTGACACCGCTGATACCCCACATCTCATGGTCCCACGCGCTGGCCGGCGATGAAGACGTGCTGGATCTGGTCGGGGCGGAGGGTGTAGAGCAGGGCGCTGGGCTGCTGTTCGCCGGGCAGATCGGCGATCCAGGGCTCGGGCTTGACGACGAGGCAGTCGGCGTCGAAGCCGGGCTGAATCGAGCCGATGCGGTCGGCCAGGCCCAGCGAGGCGGCGGCGCCGCGGGTGAGGGCCCAAAAGGCCTCGGCGGGTTTCGGGGCGGATTGGGTTCCGCGGGGCAGGCCGTGGACCTTGACCGCCTTGGCGGTGTTGATGCAGTCGACGGCGACGCGGGGCATGAACGGGTCGGGCCCGCCGGCGACGCCGCTGCCGAGAGCGACGCGGACGCCGGCCATCCGCAACGAGACGTAATCCATCAGGCCCGACTCGAGGAACAGGTTGGCGGTCGGGCAGTGGATGACGATGGTGCGGGTCTCGGCGATCTGGTGGCGCTGCTGCTGGCTGAGGTAGACGCCGTGGCCGAGCAGCGTGCGGGGCGTGAGCAGGCCCATCTCGTCGAACAGCTCGATCTCGTCAAGTTGGTCGGGGAAGCGCTCGCGGACCTTCTCGACGCCGAGGAGGGTCTCGGCGACATGGGTCTGGATGTAGCAGTTGAGCATGTCGGCCAGGGCGGCGGCGCCGCGCATGAGCTTCTCGCTGCAGTGGATGGGGGTGCGGGGGCTGAAGGCGTACTTGAGGCGGCCGTCGGCGGCGTTGTGCCACTTGGCCGCGAGGCCGCGGGACTCGTCGAGGACCTTGTCGGTCTCCTGGCGATGGCTGGAGGGGCAGTCGGTGTCGTTGAGGACCATGCCGTAGACGGCCCGGTAGCCGCGACGCTCGAAGACGCTGAAGACGCGATCGGTGGACTCGGCGAACGGGCTGCCGTAGGCGGCCACGGTGGTGGTGCCGTTGGCAACCAGGCCGGTGACGAACTGGTCGGCGAGCTTCTCGGCGAAGTCGGCGTCGACGAGGCGGGCCTCGGCGGGGTAGGCGACCTTGCTGAGCCAGTCGAACAGGGGCATGCCGTCGATGCCGCGGCGGTCCCACTGGGGCAGGTGCAGGTGGGCATCGATAAAGCCGGGCAGAATCCAGCAGTCGCCCCCGCCGAGGGTGTCCTTGGATCGCGACACCGAGGCGGCGCGACCGCCAGCGTCGACCTCGGCGATGCGGCCATCCTTGCCGATGGTGACGGCCGCGTTGGGCGTGACGGTGCACTGGTCCGGCGAGGGAGACTGCAACAACGTGCCGCAAAGTGTGGTCATGATCGACTCCATTATCCGCAGAAGCGCACCCTTTCGGGATGGCGGCGGAATACTGCGAATTCAGGGGGTTTATGCCCGATCGGCACTGTATCCGGGCGGCCGGCGGGGATCAAGCGGCTTGACGGAATCCGGGCGGGCCGGTACCGTGATTCGCCGTCTCAACTGGTTTCCCACCGGCGGAACTGCCGTTCCCGGAGCGGATGAATGACCGGCAAGATGCCGGTCCCACACACCGGTCTCACACACCGGTCCCACAGACGGAGGCGAACCTTGGGATACAACTGCGTCGTTTGCGTGAAACAGGTTCCCGATACCAGCAGCATCACCGGCGAGGCGATGAAGGCGGACGGCACGGTGAACCGCGCCGCGTTGCCGACCATCTTCAACCCGGAGGACTTAAACGCGCTGGAGGCGGCCCTGGCCATCCGCGACGAGTTCGGCGGCGCGGTGACGGTCATCACGATGGGCCCGCCGGCGGCGTGCGAGGTGCTGCGGGAGTGTCTGTACCGCGGCGCGGACCGGGCGATCCTGATTACCGACCGTCGGGCGGCGGCCAGCGACACGCTGGCCACGAGCTACATTTTGAGCCGGGCGGTGCGGACGATCGGCACGTACGACTTCGTGTTCTGCGGTCGGCAGGCGATCGACGGTGACACCGCCCAGGTGGGTCCGCAGCTCGCCGAGAAGCTTGGCGTGGCCCAAGTGACATATTTCGAGCGGCTTGTGGACCTGCGCGACCGCACGGCCCGGATTCGGCGGAACGTCGGCAACGGCTGGGAGGTGCTGGAGGTCCGGCTGCCGGTGCTGGTGACGGTGATCGACACGGCGAACGTGCCGAGGCCGGCGGCGGCCCGGCGGGCGATGCGCTACAAGCGGGCGCGGACGGCGCTAGAGATCGCGGGGGAAGTAAAAAAAGCGACCCCGCAAGCGGTGGAAGCGGAGACGGCGCGCGAAGTGGATAAGCGACTGGAGGCGCTTCAGGCGCAGGGGCTGGCGATGGAGCAGTGGAACCTCGACGACATCCAGGCCGACCTGAGCTGGTGCGGATTGGCCGGCTCGCCGACGAAGGTGCACCGCGTGCAGTCGATCGTGTTGACCAAGGAAGGCTACACGGAGATAGCTCCGACGCAGGAAGGCGTATCGAGGATGATTCACGAGTTGGTGGTGGATAGAACGTTGGGATGAAGTTTGTAGTTTGCAGTTGGTAGTTTGTAGCTTGTTGTCCGTAGTCCGTGGTCAGTTGTCCGTTGACGGGTCCGTGGTCCTTTTGTCAGTGGCGCCCGGCGGCGTGTCCCACAACTGACCAATGGACCACTGACCCAACCACTGACAACGGACAACTGACAACGGACGATGTGCTGAGAGCCATTCATGATCGACGTTAATCCCAAAGGCGAGGTCTGGGTGTTCGCCGAGCAGGAGGACGAGAGCCTGAGCGAGGTCTCGCTGGAGCTGTGCGGGCGGGCCCGGGAGCTGGCGGACACGCTGGGCGTGAAGATGGGGGCGGTGCTGGCGGGCTGGAACGTCCGCGAGCTGAGCTACCGGCTGATCGCCCACGGGGCGGACAAGGTGTACTACGTGCACGACACTCGGCTGGAGAACTACCGCACGCAGCCCTATGCCCGGGTGCTCTGCCAGCTCGTCACGAAGCACACGCCGCAGATCGTGATCTTCGGAGCGACGCCGATGGGGCGGGACCTGGCCCCGCGGGTGGCCTCGGAGATGAAGGCGGGCCTGACCGCCGACTGCACCGACCTCCAGATCGGCGAATACACCGACGTCAAGACGAAGCAGACGTACCGCAACCTGCTGCTGCAGATTCGGCCGGCGTTCGGCGGGAACATCATCGCGACGATCATCAACTACGACCGCTGGCCGCAGATGGCCACCGTCCGCGAGGGCGTGATGGCCATGCGCAGCGGCGACCCGCGGCGGAGCGGCGAGATCATCGAGGAAAAGATCGAGTTCAACGACTTCGACCTGGCGGTCAAACTGATCGAAAAGCACCGCGAGCCGCGCAAGGTGAACCTCAAAGGCGCCCGGGTGATCGTGGCCGGCGGAGCGGGGCTCGGCAGCAAGGACAACTTCAAGCTGATCCACGACCTGGCGGGGGCGATCGGCGGCGTGGTGGGCGCGTCGCGGGCGGCGGTCGACAGCGGATTCATCGGCAAGGAGCACCAGGTGGGCCAAACGGGCACCACGGTGCGGCCGGCGCTGTACATCGCCTGCGGCATCAGCGGCGCGGTCCAGCACCGGGCGGGAATGGAGGAGTCGGCCAAGATCATCGCGATCAACTGGGACAAAGAGGCGCCGATCTTCGGCGTGGCCCATTATGGGATCGTCGGTGACGTGAACAAGATCGTTCCGATGATGATTAAGGCGATCAAGCAGCGATAGTCAGTGGTCCGTTGTCCGTTGTCAGTAGTCGGGTTCAGTGGTCCTTTGGTCAGTTGATCAGGCCCTTTTGGTGAGCTACGAGCGCGGGCGAACGGAGCGATCATGGCCCGGACGTCGTTTGAGGAACTTCGAGTGTACCCGCTGGCTGAGCGGCTGGCGGACGAAATCTGGAATACGGTGGCGCTGTGGGACACATTCGCGAAAGCGACGGTCGGAGAGCAGTTGGTTGACGCGGCGGACAGTATCGGCGCGAACATCGCGGAGGGAGCCGGCCGCGGCAGTTATCGGGAGAACCGTCGGTATGTCAGGATCTCGCGCGGCTCATTGTACGAGGTCAAGCACTTCCTGAGACAAGCGTATTGCAGGAAGCTCGTGGATGAGCAGCAGGTGGGTCGGCTCAAGCCGATTATGGATGAGTTGGCTCCGACCCTGAACGCGTACCTCCAATCGATCGGAACCCGGCGTCCTCGAAGCGCCGCGGAGAGCGAGCAAACGGAGGGCTCAGGCCCGTAACAACTGGCAAACGGACCAAGGACCCAACAACGGACAACTGACAACTGACAACGGACCATTAGATCATGGCCAACTTCTTCGACGACAACGACGACATCCAATTCCTCTTCGACCATCTCCCGCTGGCGGAGATTGCGGCGGTGCAGGAGGATGGCTTTACGCGGAACACCGGCAAGGGCAAGGAGTATGCCCCGGTCGACGCCGCCGACGCGATCGACAACTATCGGCGCATCCTCAGGATCGTGGGCGACGTGGCCGGCAACTACGTGGCCCCGCGGGCCGAGCAGGTGGACGCCGAGGGCAATGTGCTCAACGAGGACGGCACGGTGAAGCTCGGCGAGAGCGTCGCGAGGAACATCGAGGTGCTGGCCCAGGCGGACC
>JACQVT010000561.1 GCA_016209665.1 Planctomycetota bacterium
GGAGAAGAAAGACAGAGGAAGGAAAGTACAGAGGGGCATCCGCCCTCCAGGGACTAGAAGTCCCTGGCAAACATCGAACGCCCTACGGGCGAAAAGCTTGCACCTGCCGGCAACGATTGCCAGGCCTGCCCCGCCGCGGCCATCATTCCTCTCACGCGGCCGCGCCATCCTCCGCCGTGATGCGGCGGCCGCGGGTCTCCGGGAGCGTCCAGACCCACAGCCCGGTGAAGATCGCGAAGAAGGCGGCCAGGGAGACGCCGCCGCCCAGGCCGTAGTGCCGGGCGACGTAGGTGATCACCAGCGGCGTGAAGAACTGCACGCCGCGGGCCAGGTTGAACGCCGTGCCCATCGCGGTGTTGCGGATGCGGGTGGGGAAGATTTCCGCGAAGATCGGGCCGTAGCCCGAGAAGTTGCCCGTGCCCACGCCGACCAGGAACATGAAGCCCAGCGTCAGCCAGGGCCACACCGCGATGACGTTCCAGAACCACGTGACGGCGAGCAGGCCGACCGCCCATATGAGCGAGAAGCCGGTGTAGGCGATCCGCCGGCCCTTCCAGTCGGCGAACATGCCGAACGTCAGGTAGCCGATGAAACCGCCGAGCTGCGTCACCAGCATCCAGATGCCCGACTTGGCCATCGAGAATCCGAGTTGGTCGTAGAGGTACTTGGGCAGCCAGGCATACGTGAACCAGTAGGCCGACATGTCGGTCATGGCGAGGACGAGGCCGAGGAAAAACAGCCGCCGCAGCGCCCGGGTGCCGAGCAGCTCGGCGAGTTGGCCGCGGCGATTGACAGGCTCGGTCCGCCGGCGGGCGAGCCAGACGTCGGACTCCGGCATGAACTTGCGGATGATGATCACGAGCAGGGCCGGTGCCAGCGAGATAAAGAAGCATCCACGCCACCCCCACTGGGGACCGAAGGCATCGGCAAGCGTCGGCTCGAGGAACCCGCCGACGACCGCCGCCAGGGCTATGCCCAGCGGCGCCCCGGTCTGCATGACGGCGGCGAACCGGGCTCGCATGGCCGCGGGGAACGTCTCGCCCACCAGCGTCTGTCCGGTCGCCCATTCACCCCCTACGCCCAGTCCGGTGATGATCCGGAACACCAGCAACGAGGCGAAACTGTTGGCGTTGCCGCACAGGAACGTGCCGAAGGAATAGACCAGGATCGTCCAAGTCAGGACCGTCTTGCGGCCCACGCGGTCGGCGAGGTAGCCGAACAGGATGCCGCCCAAGGCGGTGGCGGCCAGGGATGAGCCCAGTAAAAGCGACAGGGCATCTTCGCCGAGACCCAGATCGCGGCGGATGGGCACGAGCAGAAACGACAACAGCATCAGGTCGTAGAAGTCGAACAGCCAGCCGGCCCAACACATGCCGAGAATGACATAGTGGGTCCGCGTGGGCCGTGCGCATTCGTTCAGCAGGATGCCTGCGCTGCCGGGTCCCATGCTCTGGTCCTCACCCGGTGTCCGAGGCCAAATGGGCAGTCGGCTATGGTAGTGGAATCCGGGCCACGGGCAAACCCGGTGGCGGGCGAGAGCCGCTGAACGCGTTTCTGCGCCCCTGGTGCCGAGCGTCGGTGCGCATCAAACACGCAGGGTTAGTGCGGCTGCCCAGCATTTCATCACCGACGGCCCGCTACGCCCGGTTTATCAGTATCACGCCGCTTCGACGCCGGGGATGGCACGAGTCTTGCTGCAATACTCACGGACGGCTCATCAGCCGTTCATGGTCCGCCGGTAGGATGAGGCGGGTCAGGGGGTTTTGTAGCGGCCAACCCGAATCGCTCACCCGATAGGACATCCAACGAAGGACGATAGCCATGAAACATGGATTTCTGTGGTCGTGGGCGAGGGCCGCACGCTGACCTTCGAGATGGTCGAGACGTCGGTGCAGATGATCGTGGCCGGGGCCAAGCTGATCGCGACCAACCCCGACGCCAACTGTCCCACGATCGACAGCCTGCGCCCCGGATGCGGAGCTATCGTCGCCATGCTCGAGAAGGCAACCGGCATCCAGGCGTTCAGCGTCGGCAAGCCCAGCCCGGTCATGATGCGGACCGCCCGTGCCGAACTGGGCCTGCGCACCGGCGAAACCACGATGATCGGCGACACCATGGAGACCGACATCCTCGGCGGCGTGCAAATGGGCTACCGCACCGTGCTGGTGCTCTCGGGCGGGACGCGGCGAGCGGACCTGGTCCGCTACGCCTATCGGCCCGACATCGTCGTCGAATCGCTCGCCGATTTGCGCATCGAAGACCTGCTGCGGCTCGAACTGGCGGCGTAAAGCCCCGGCCAGGCCGCACCTGCGCTTCGGGCGGCGCGCGGAGCCGTGCGTCAGTCTGCGACGGAGCCACGGATCACGTTGAGCACTTGACCGCCGTAGGCCTCGCACTTGGCGGGACCGACGCCCTTGACGCTGCGGAGCTGCAACTCGCTGGCGGGCCGGGCCCGGGCGATCTCGCGGAGGACCTTGTCGCTGAAGACCATGAACGCGGGGACGTTCTCGGCCTCGGCGATCTCGCGGCGGAGCAGACGCAGCCGGTCGTACAACGCGCGGGCGGCGGGGTCGAGCGGCTGCGCGGCGGCCTCGGGCGGAGCGTCGATGTGCTTCGGGCCGGCGGGTACGGGCAGGTCCGGTCCGAAATCGGAGCCGGCGGCGGCCGTCCTGCCTCGGGGCCGGCGTTTGCGGCCGGCGGGCTGCGTAAGCCTCGCCTCGGCCTGCGACTTGAGCACCTGCCAGCCCTGCGGTGTGATCTTCAGCACGCGGTACTCACC
>JACQVT010000061.1 GCA_016209665.1 Planctomycetota bacterium
GCCTTAGTGCGCACGACATCGGCGCGGGCATTCTGGCTGCCGAAATGAGCGATGTCAAGGCTGTCGAGATGCTGTGTCGCTGTCCAGTGAAAATGTCATGCTAACTGTTCCGTGAGAATGGCATCCTCACGGTGCGGGGTGGAGTAAGGGGTGGAGTGGCGCCAGGGGTGTGTGGGGCTCGGCTTGCGTGCAGCGACCGGCGCAGGGGTGCGCGATGAAAGGGGCGGCTTTCGGGGGGTAGAGGGATAACGGCCCCCCTCGGCAACGCCATCGTGGAGGCGATCGAAAGGCATCTGCGGGACGAGCCGGAGAAAATTAGCCGGACCTCAATCAAGCGCTTGCGTGGCCATCAAGAAGCGGTCTTTCGGCCGCTGAAGCTCTCCAGAAGGGACGTCGTGATTGTCACCAACCGAGGCAAACCGGTGGCCGTCATTGAGGGCCTCAAAGGGGAGGAGGATCTGGAGGACTACCTCCTCGAACGGAGCCCCAGGTTCTGGGCCATGATCCGGCGGGCGCGGCGAGGCAAAAGCGTCGACCTGGCACACGTGCGGAAAGAACTTGGTCTCGGGACCCGGCGCAGGTAATGTCCGATGGGGCTGGCGCGCGACGGGATCGCAGCTCCGAAACCAAGCCGAGCGGGTTGTGCCCATGTGGCCCGCACACTACGCGGGGCACGACGGCGAAGGCCGTGCACATCACCGAGTTGCGCTCCGCGATCAACGAGATCCAGGCCGTGAACGGTCTCGGCGGCTTCCCCTTCATGGACGGCACGATCACCGCGAGGGCCACGGTGATCAGGGGCGTTCACATCAGCGGTCTGCGCACCGCGCTGTGCGCCGCCTACACCGCCGCCGGGCCGACCTGCCCGACTATGC
Source organism: Planctomycetota bacterium (assembly GCA_016209665.1). Taxonomy (GTDB): domain Bacteria; phylum Planctomycetota; class Phycisphaerae; order UBA1845; family PWPN01; genus JACQVT01. The sequence continues at coordinate 876 of JACQVT010000061.1, forward strand.
GACAGACCCAACAAAGCTCGGTGATGACGGCCCAAGACCTCGACATCGTGACGGTGCGCCTCCGATGATCGGATCGCGGAGCAGCCGTGATTCCCTGGGCAGGCATCGATTCCGCAAGCGAAGGAGGAGCAACATCGGCGTAGCTCGTGCTATGCTTTCGAGGGGTGGGATGCTCCAGCATTTCACATGAGCCTACCACGTGTAATTGAGTATCCGATGTGGCTGTGCGGGCTTCTTCTCGCAGGGTGTGCTGCGGCCACGTCCCACCCCGCGGCGATGTCTCCGTCTGGGGGGAGCGCGATGCCCCCCACGCTCGTGGGATACCTCGAAGGCACGGTGACCATTGGCCCCCTGCGTCCGGCGCAACGGGCGGACGAACCGGCGAGACCCGTCCCGGCCGAAGTGTACGCGGCCTACCCCGTCAAGATCTTCAAGTCGGACGGCGCCACCTGGGTGGCCGACGTGAACGTCCAGGCCGACGGTACGTACCGGATCGCGCTTGCGCCGGATACCTACGTGGTGGCGCTTGCACGGATGGGCCTCCGGAGTGGTCGGGGCCGGGACTTGCCGAAGACGATCACGATCGCGAGCGATCAGACGGTGCGGCTGGATATCGATATTGACACCGGCATGCGATGAGCCTGCGCGCCCGGGGAGGGGGCCGCGCGGGTACGGCAGGCTCAGCCATCCTCCCGTGAGAAGGCGCGAGACAATCTCTCATCGACCTTGTCCTCGACGCTATGTCCGGTGGGTGCTGTTCCTCGCCGCGCTGCCGATCACCATCCTGGCCGGCGACCCGTCTCGGCCGGTTGGGGCGCGAGCGGTTGCCGCCGCCGCCGCGCTGGCTCAACAGGCGCCACCCGAGAGTTTCACCCAGGGCATTCCATGGACGGGCGAGCCGGGCATCACGGAGACTGTCGCCGAGATCATGGTCCGAGAAGAGTCCAGCGCCAAGACCGCTGAAGCCGCCGTGGTTGCGCCAACGGAACTCAAGCCGCGGCTCATGGCCCCCGAGAAGATTCAAGACGACGCCTTGGCGCTGGAGGTCTCACGGTGGCCGCTCCCAGGCGGGCCCCGGGGGAGTGACGCCGCGCCCCTACCGGACACGCCTCAAACGGTTGGCACAAGCTTCTTGGGACCAAGGCTCTCGGAATCCGGGTTCGTCCCTCCCGACAGCATGGGAGCGGTGGGCCCCAGTCAAGTGCTCGTCGTCGTCAACGGCCGGATCAAGGTCTTCGACAAGACCGGCGTACTCGGGGGGCTGAACACCACCACCGATACCTTCTTCGCTTCGGTCAGAACCGGCGGGACGAGCGACCCTCACGTCCGCTACGACCGTCTCTCGGGCCGCTGGTTCGTCACGATGATCGACGTGGCCACCGTCAACCGGGTCCTGATCGCTGTCAGCAGCTCCTCCACGATCACCAACACCTCGAGCTTCACGTTCTTCAGCTTCCAGCATGATCTGGTCGGCACGACGCCGAATGCCGACACCGGCCTGTTCGCCGACTACGACACCCTCGGGGTCGACAGGTTCGCCCTCTACGTGGGCGTCAACATGTTTACCTCCGCAGACGCCTTCAGGGGCACGACGGGCTTCGTCATCAACAAGGCCGACCTGCTTGCCGGCACCCTCACGGTCACGCCGTTCCGCCAGCTCGCCGGCTTCAGCTGCCCCAGCACCGGTGTCTACACCCCTCAGGGCGTCCACAACGACGACCCGCAGGCGACGGAGGGCTATTTCATCGGCGTCGATCTCTGCACGTTCAGCAAGCTCGTTCTGAGGCGCGTCACCAATCCCGGCGGAACTCCCTCGATCACGGGCAACGTGACGCTGACCGTTCCCACCACGACGTTTCCCATTCTCCAAGTGCATGCGGGGGCAGCCGCCAACAGGCGGCTCGACGCACTGGATGATCGCCTGTTCGCCGCCTCCATCCACACC
>JACQVT010000042.1 GCA_016209665.1 Planctomycetota bacterium
GCTCGGCTTCTCGTAGTAGCTGGTCCGCTTGATTTCCTTGGTCAAGCCTTCCTTCTCGCACATCTTCTTGAAGCGGCGAAGCATCTGATCGAGCGATTCGTTGCCTCGGGCCTTCACCTTGATCATGCCGGCGGTAATCCTTTCTTCGTGACCATCGGGGGGCCGTCTCGTCGCCCCGAATTCTCTCGCTGCCTGTAAAGAACGGATATTCTAGTGGGACCCTCGCGGTCTGTAAACATCCCCGGTACAGCGGGTTGCGGGAACGGATCGTCGGCGCGGGGACATGGCTGGCTGGCAGACGGGAATGTGTGTAAGTGCTTGTCAGGCTCTACTTTAGGATCGTTCCCGGGGTCGACGTCCAGGCCGGGACAAGACGGACGCCCCCGGGGCGAGGGTCGGCGCTGGGCGAGAATGCCGATAGTGACGACAATAACGGCGCTGGCCACCTCACACGGGGCGGCCGGCGTAAGTCTGGATGACATGGGTAGGACCGCGGGCGGCGGACCATTGACCGAGGGACAGGCATGAGCAGGCTGACAGGCTTCAGCATTGTTGTTGGCTGCATATACGGGATCGTGCTGGCGGCCGAGCCCATCGCCGAGCCCAGCCGGACGATCACCGTCACCGGGCGGGCGGCGGGCACGACGCCGGCGGCGGCCGAGGAGGCGCGGCTGGACGCCCTGCGCGAGGCCGTCCAGAGAGTCTGCGGCTCGTTCATCAATGCCCAGACCGAAACGCAGGACTACCAGGTCATTCGCGACAAGGTGCTCGAACAGCCGGTGGGCTTCGCCCGCGTGGTCAAGGTGCTCAAGGAGCCGCAGGTCATCGCCGGCGACATCACCGAGGTGCATCTCGTGGCCGAGGTGTTCCCGGTGCGCTTCGAGAGAAAGTGGGCCGAGTTCGCCCACATCAAGCAGCGGGAGGGCAACCCCCGGTGCGTGGTCATGCTCCTCCAGGATGACGACGTCGACGACGCCCATCCGCCCGTGGCCAACGGCAGCGTGCAGTCGGCGATCGAGGACTTTTTCCTGTCCAAGAAGGTCCAGCTCATGGACAAGGAGATGACTGACGCGGTCCGGTCGCGCGACCTGGAACTCGCGACGCGCAACGCCGACTGGTCCAAGGCGGCGGCGGCGGGGGCAGGCTTCAAGGCGGACGTGGTCGTCGTGGGCAAGGCCGAGGCCAAGCGGGGCCAGCCGGTGGACGTGGGCGGCCACCGGGTCGAGCGGTGGGTGGTGACGCTGGCGGCCCGGGTGATCCAGACCGACTCGGGTGCGGTCATCCTGTCGCGGACGTATCACCCGGCCAAGCCCTACGCCTCGACGACGGGCACCGGGCAGGCGGCCCTGGCGAAGCTGGCCCCCGAGATCGCCCCCAAGCTGCTGGCGGACATCGGCGAGGCCTGGCGCGAGCGGGCGACGGTCGGCAAGACGATCCAGGTGGTGTTCGAGCAGTGCGGCCGCCGGCAGTTCAAGGCCATCCAGGCGGAGATGATCAAGCTCAAGGGCGTCACCGGCGGCGAGGATGGGTTCAAGGTCCGCGAGATCGTCAACGACGTGGCCACGGCCGACGTGGACTGGAAGTACAACCTCGATCAGCTCGCCGACCGACTGGAGGAGCTGAATCTCACAATTGACGGCGTGCCGATCAAGCTGGACGTGACCGAGCAGAGCGCCAACCGCATCACCGCCCGCCTCCGTCCGGCGGTCATCTCACCCCTCGAAGTGCCGACCTCAACCCGGGCAGCGCAGTAAATACCACCAAGGTAGGTCAACGACCTGCCTGAACGATCTGGGAGGAAATCGCCGGGGACGCCCGAGATCATGCGCGCCTCGTGAAAACGCGGATGCACCCCGGAATCGTCGCCGAAACAGGGTTCGCCTCGACAAAGCAGTCCCGTCAGGCCTATAATCCATTGCATTTCCGAGAGGGCGAGGCTGCGGATGGGGCGGCACCAGCCGGAAGCGCGATACAGCGTTTGGCCAGAAGAGGACAGGACGGCCGCAGGACCGGCTATACGTCGGTCGATGAGCCGCTCCACGATAGCGGCGCGCAACGGGCGTCTGGAGACCGGACCGAGCGCTCCGATGAGGGAACCAAGTCCTGTTTTGCGACACCCGTTGGGCCAGAGGACCGTATGGAGCCTCCGCCGACGGTATCCATCGTTGATGACGAGCAACGGGTGCGCGAGGCCCTGCGCAGGCTGGTGCGGTCGGCCGGATTGAACGCCAGAGCGTCCTTTGTCGAATCAACTTGCTCACGCCGCGGGAACGCGAAGTCATGGAGTGGGTTGTGGGCGGCAAGCTGAACAAGCAGGTTGCCGATAAGTTGGGTATTAGCATCAAGACCGTCAAGATCCACCGCGCCCGGGTCATGGAGAAAATGCAGGCCGGGTCGCTCGCCCAACTCGTCCTGCTGGCCCAGGCGGCGGGAATCCTCACGAACACAGGACCAAGGTACTACTTCCGGGAGCAGACCGGGGGGCTATCATCTTCAGCGCATTGACGTTCTGGGTTTCCTTTTTGCGCCGTGCAGAAATGCACACCCCATAAGCCGGAGGCAAACATGGTAGCCAGAATCAACCGGAACGAACTGGAATTCAGATTCTACCGCCCGCGAGCCCACGAAGTGTTCCTGGTCGGTGATTTCAGCGGCTGGGACCAACGGGCCCACCCCATGACGCGGAGCGAAGATGGAGAATGGTGCTGCCGTCTGGAACTGTGCGAAGGCGTTTACCAGTTCAAGTACCTCGCCGACGGTGCGTGGTACGTCGACTACGCGGCGTTCGGCGTGGAGCCTTGTCCCTTCGGCCACAACTCGGTGATGGTCGTCGACGACGTGGAGTCGCCGGCCGTACCTCTCGGCTGACGCAGATTCGCGTTTCGAGGGGCGACGGATCGCGCCCGATCGAGTTGTGCCGCGAATCCGGCCGCTTCATAACCACGACAACCCTTGTCGCAAAGACGGAGGTGCAACCATGTCTCGGGGCTTGTCACGATGGCCATGCCGGCACGCTCGCCTGTCAGACTCGCTGCCCGCGCGTCGGATCGAGGAAGGGCGAGGTCCCACGCACGCCCTGAGCGGGCAGGAGTGCCTTCTGCTTCAGTTGTTCCGGGAACTCCCGGATGATGAGAAACGGACGGCAGTGGTGGAGGCGCTCGGGCTGTTCACCGCCTCGTACCGGTCGCCGGCCCACGAGGGGGACTCGCCGGCGGACCGGTACCAGGGGCGACGGGGCAAGGACAGGATTCGCCCGTACACGAGACCCGTCTGGCCGCCAGGTCTGAGGTTGGCGCCGTCGCCGGTTGGCGGGGAAGCGCACGCCCGGGCGGTGCTGGACAGTCTGGTCCAGTCGATCGGAACCGGCCGGGGAAACGGCGTCGACGGGCACACGTCCTCGCATGAGCCGCCCCCATCCCCCCCGACGGCATGACCCCGAACCTCGGCTCGGCGGGCTTTGGGGGGCGCGGGCATCCTTGCCCGCCTTCTTCGCAACAACCGGCAAAAACAAGAGGCGGGCAGGGATGCCCGCCCCCCCGAACGCGGCCGGTTGCCCCCCTGCCGGCCGGAGCTATACTCAGGCGTGCAATCTTCCAGCCAGATGACGGAGATCTTCGGTGGGCCCAAGGCCGTGGTCGGCATGGTGCACGTGGCTGCTCTGCCCGGCACGCCCTACGCCGCTTGCGGCATCGCCGAGATCGTCGAGCGGGCGGTCGCCGAGGCCCGGCTGCTGGTGAGTTTCGGGCTCGATTCGATCATGATCGAGAACATGCACGACCGGCCGTATCTGCGGCAGGCCGTCGGACCGGAGATCACGTCGGCCATGACGGCGGTGACAGCGGCGGTCCGGGAGGCAGTCGACCTGCCGCTGGGCGTCCAGGTGCTCGCGGGGGCCAACCGCGAAGCGCTGGCGGTGGCGATGGCGGCAGGGGCAACGTTCATCCGAGCGGAGAATTTCGCCTTCGCTCACGTGGCCGACGAGGGGCTCATGCCCGACGCCGACGCCGGCCCCCTGCTGCGTTACCGCCGCGAGATCGGGGCCGAGCACATCCGCATCTTCGCCGACGTGAAGAAGAAGCACGCCAGCCACGCCATCACCGGCGACGTGGACATCGCCGAGGCGGCCCGGGCGGCGGCGTTCTTCGGGGCCGACGGCGTGGTGGTCACCGGAACCGCCACCGGCGAGCCGGCGGAACTCGACGACCTTCGCCGCGCGAGCGCCGCCATCGAGCTGCCGGTGGCGGTCGGATCGGGCATCACGCCGGACCGTCTGCCCGCCTGCTGGGACCTCGCCGACGTGTTCATCGTGGGATCGTTCTGCAAGCAGGATGGCCTGTGGCACCGCCCCGTCGATCCCGACCGCGTCGATGTGCTGATGCGGACGGTCGGACGGCTTCGCGGCGGGCGGACCTGAACAGGGGAACGTGATGTATCGGATCCGACGGATCGGCTCGGTGTTTGTCTCCGAATCATCGGTGATCGTGGGTAGCGTCACGCTCGGTGACGACTGCAACGTGTGGCATTACTGCGTGATCCGGGGCGACGTGGCCCCGGTTCGGGTGGGCCGCCGCGTCAACGTCCA
>JACQVT010000580.1 GCA_016209665.1 Planctomycetota bacterium
CGCCGACACCACGATCGCCGGGTAACCCCGGAACCGTTCCCGCAGCACGTCGATCGGCGGCGTGGCCAGGTAGGTCGGCAGATTGTTGGCCACGTTCCGGTTGGTCAGCCGCGAGTTGGCCACCAGCGTTACCAGGCACATGCGGCAGTAGGTCATGTGGTCGGCGATCAACTGGCGCATCGCCGCCTGAAACTCGCCGTCCAACCGCTCCGACGCCGGGTGCGACACGAACTGCGTTCCGATCATCATCAGGTTGTTGTGCGGCTCCAGCCGCGTCTGCACCTCGTTCTTGTCCGTGCTCGTAAGAATGATGCAGCGGTCGCCCTCGAACAGCTCCGCCAGGTCGACCGTCTCCATCGCCTTCTTGAGAATCTGCACGTTAGGTTCGAGCACGGCCAGGAACACGTCGCCCTTGAGCCGCGCCCGCAGGGCCTTGAGATGATGCCCCAGCCCGAACCCCCCGACGATGTAGCAGAACGACTCGCCCACCTCGACCGCGTCGGCCAACCGCTTGGCCTCGGCTTGCGGGTCCACCCGGCTGTGCAACTGGATCGCCAGCGTCGAGCCGGCCAGACGCACCGACGCCGTCGGGGCCCCGGCCCGGCTCGCCTCAACGACGACCGTGCCGTCGTCCTCGGTCTCGTCGATCCGCTGGGCCAGCCGCCCGTCCCACCGGAACAACGCCGCCATGTTCCGGCGGTACACCTCGTCTCGGCTGATCGGCGGTTCGGTTCTGGACGTCCCTGTCACACCGAACTCCCGTCTCTAGGGCCTGGACTCGACCGGCATCCGCAGCAACGCCCGAAACCCCGCCTGCTCGAAATGCCGATCCGCCGTCAGAGCGTCGGAGGCTTCGTTCTCTTGCATGACAGAGAACGATATGCAGTCCGTCAGGCTCCACTGCTTGTCTGGGCGCGCGGAGTACAGATCAAGGCCGCGATCGATCAGATTCGAAGACCCGGGCACAACCGTGACCCGTGGGTTACGCCTGAGCACCAGGATGGTCTGATGAGTGACTGTTCGGAGGGGAGTCTTGGCCAGCGCATCCGCGAATTCGACCAGGACATACTCCGTTGTTACGAGGGGGGATACAATTGCGCGATCCCATTCCTTGGCTCGCTCGTGGAAGGCGTCGTCCTTCAGTACGAGCGCCAGCAGATGGGAGGTGTCAATAAACGTGGGGTTCATCGTCGGGGTTCACCCTTGATGTAATACCCATGTTGTTCCGCAAAGTCGGGCGGCAGCCCTCCTGGCCGGGCCAGCTCGGCGATGTCCGCGAGCGCACCTCCACCGGCTGGCTGGATCAATACGTCAACGGGAGTGTTCGGGGACACCTCCTTGGGTACTGGTTCGTCCAGCACGATTTGACGACCGTCGAAATGCCCCTTGAGCACCATATAGAGGATTCTCCTGGCGGGTCGTTGCCCCGCTTAGTCTATTATAACGACTGGAAGGCGTACTTGAAATCAGACAAACGAGGCTGGTCTCGCTCGCAATGCCGCTTCCAGACGCGCCAGATAGTCCGGTCTGGGGATTTCCATGGCCCCGAACCGGGCCAGGTGGTCGGTCAGGAACTGGATGTCCAGGAGCTTGAACCCCCCATCGCGCAGCCGGTCGACCAGGGCCACCAGGGCCACCTTCGAGGCGTCCCGTTGCCGGCTGAACATCGACTCGCCGAAGAATGCTCCGCCCAAGGCCACACCATACAGCCCGCCCGCCAGTTCATCCCCGCGCCAGGTTTCGACCGAATGGGCCAGCCCCAGCCTGTGCAGCCGCGTGTAGGCGTCGACAATCTCCTCGGAAATCCACGTGCCGTCTTCGCGGTCGGCACACGCGCGGATCACCTCCTCGAATGCGGCGTCCACTCGCACCTCGTACTTGCCTTGGCGGCACGTTTGCATCAGCGTCTTGGAGGCGTGGAACCCGTCCAGTGGAATGATCGCTCGCGGGTCGGGGCTGAACCACTGAATCTCCCCGTCCACGTCCATCGGGAAGACGCCGTTGGCATAGGCGGCCACCAGAAGCTCAGGCGTCAGCGGAGGCGACTCCATCCCGCCATTGAACCACGGCGAAGCCGCCGGCGGCAAGGGCAGCCGCGGAATGGAGAATCGAGGCTGGAGCGTGGAGCAATGCGGACTCGCGATGGCCATTCTCGACTCGGTCGCCCTGGTGATCCCATGCTCTCCTCTCCCGCGGATTGCGTGAACGGGATCGCAGCGTATCCTACTCAACGTGGCGACCAACGATTGGTCGTAGATAGAGCATGTCGATCATGAAGACAACATCCGGTGACGCCAGGCTGCGAAACCGTGCGGGAACATGCGTCGGGTTGGCGACCCTGACGCTGCTGGTGCTGATCCCCGGGTTGCGGATGTGTGGGGCGGCTGCGGTCCAGAAGCGCTACTACGCCCACGAGGCCGTCGAGGATGAGTACGGCGTGATCGCTCCGTGGTATCGCGGCCAGAACGGCCAGCTCGACATGCGGATTCGCGTGGCCGCCGAGACGCTCAGACGCTACCCGTGGCTCGATGCGTCGCGGGGCGAGGCCCGCGTGCCCGAGTATCTGCTCAGCAGCTTCTGGCGGATTGGCGAGGATGGCACGATCACGACCCCGCCGCTGACCGACTGGATGAACGGCGACCGCGGGCAGCTTGCATCCTACGTGCTGTATCTGATGCCCGAGTACTACCGCTACTTGGGCGACCCCGTCGGCATCGCCCACGCCAAGCTCGAGGCGGACCTGTTCCTCCGTTACGCCCTGACGCCGCCGGATCACGCCTGGCCTCGATTCCCGATCTCCGTCCCCGTGAAGGGCAAGCCCTACGGCCAGTGCGATCCGCGGGGCTACATGCAGTTGGACCTCGCCGGCCGCGCGGGCTACGGCCTGCTCCGCGTCTATCAACTGACGGGCATCGCCGCGTACTTCGACGCTGTCAAGCACTGGGCGGACGTCCTCGTCGAGAAACGCGACCGTACGCCTGGCGCGCCGCCTTGGGGACGCTACGCCAACTTTGACGAGATCGACATTCGCTGGAAGAACAACTGCATGACCGGCGGTGTCATCTGGCTCCTGTGCATGTTTGACGAGTTGATCCGCCTGGGCTACACCGGCCGCGACAATGGCTTAATCGAGGCCCGCGACGCCGCCCGGGCGTATCTACGGGACGTGCTGCTGCCCGCCTGGACGGTGAGCGACACCTGGGGCCGACAGTACTGGGACTGGGAGTGCCCGGTCCAGGTGCCGAACGTCAGCGCCTCCGTCGCCTGTTACCTGATGGACCACCCGGATGTCTTTCCGAACTGGCGCAATGACTGCCGCAACGTCCTGACGCTGTGCCTGAACAACACCTGCACCAATCCCGAGTCCAACGGCGACGTCTACAGCGGTGCCTGGGCCACGCCCGAGTCCAGCGGCTGTTGCGGCCGATGCCTCAGCGCCGGCCCGTTGCTGACCGGCACCGCCTGGGCCCGGTATGCCGCCGAGGCCGACAGCGAGTGGGCCCGCGAAATCGCCCGCCGCCAGATGATCCTCGTCACCTATGACTGCCGCGACACGGGTGTGTCCGAGGATAACATCGACGGCGGCATCGTCACCAACGGCAGTTGGTTCGAGTCCGCCCACCTGGCCCCGCTGCAAACCATGCTCGGTGTGGTGGGCTGGATGCCGGAAACGTTCGGGGCCGCCCGAGAGAACCACGTCGTGCGCAGTACCGGCGTCGTCAACCACGTGGTGTATGCCAAGGGCCGCGTGGCCTATTCGACCTTCGACGCACCGGCCAACACCGTCGACATACTGCGGCTGGCGTTCAGGCCGGCGCGAATCCTCGCCGACGGCCGCGAACTGGCCCCGGCCGACAAACTCGACCGTATCGGTTACACGGTCCATCCGCTGCCTTGCGGCGATTTCGTCGTCACCGTCCGGCACGACGGCGCGACGAGGCTGCTCGTCGAGGGCGACGATCCGCAGAAGGTCGACGACGATCGCCAACTCGCCACCAAGGGTGTCTGGACGGAGGCGGCCGGCGCGAACGATCATCTCGGCACCGTGCGGGTTTCGAGCGACAAATCGGCCGAGGCGGTGCTGTCGTTTACCGGCAACCAGGTGCGGGTCATCGGCCGGGCGGATCCCGCCGGTGGCCTGGCGGATGTGTATCTGGACGGCGTCAAGCAGTTGGCCGGCATCGACTGCTGGAGCCCGCTGCCCCTCTACCAGCAGGTGCTGTACACAAAGAACGGCCTGCCCAACGTCCGGCACGAAGTCCGCATCGGTGTTCGCGGCGAGGGCGTGCCGGCGTCCAACGGCTCGAACGTGTACCTCGACGCCGTCCAATACTCTGATGCGGTCGGTGAGAACGGTTTCGGCACCGGCGGCGGCCCCCGCGGCCACCAGCGGCTGATCTTCGGCTATGCCGGCCGGCAGGACTACGTTGACTCGCAAGGAAACGCCTGGCGGCCGGGGTGCGAGTTCGTGATCCGCTCCGGCAGGAAGCTCGACGCCGTCAGCGCCAGTTGGTGGACGCAGCGCATCGCCGGCGACATCGCGGGAACGCCGGACCCCGAACTGTACGGCTATGGCATTCACGGCCACGAGTTCGCCATCAATCTCACGGTCGGTCCCGGCGAGTATCACCTCCGCCTCAAGTTCGCCGCCGCCCGCGACCTGGCCGCCGCCGCCGGTCCCATCACCATCCTGGTGACCGGTAAGATCGTCGCCGAACGTATGGACGTCGCCGCGACGGCCGGCGGCCGCGACCGCGCCGTCGACCTGGTCGTCAACCACGTCACGCCGCAAAACGGCATCGTCGAACTCCGTCTCCGCGGAGGCAACGTCGATCCCCAGGGCCAGCCCGCCAGCGAAGCCTACATCCAGGCCCTCGAACTGGGCCCCGGCGACGGCGGCACTGGGACAATACCCGTACCCGCGAAGTAGCGGGTTGTTTGTCACCGGCCGTGCGCGGGAATCGCGGGGAGTGGTGTCACGTTGCCTCTGCGACGCGGCCACCCAGCAGCTTGACGTTCAGCGAGCCGCCTCGGAACAGCATCTCGTCCAAGGCGTTGTCGACGTCCTCCAGACTGACGCAGCCGTCGCCATTCCGCTCGATATGAAACTGGGTGGAGCGCCGCATCAGTTCCTTGATGAATGCTCCGCTTACACGCTCGGTCCGTTTCACGACCGCCGAGACGGTTTCGCCGGCCAGGTTGATGCCCTGCGAGTACAGCCGGACGAGCTTCTCCCGGCCCACGGCGTCGGGCAGGGGGAACTCGATCGCCTGGTCGATGCGGCCGGGCCGGGACGTCAGGGCCGCTTCCAGGCCTTCCGGTCGGTTCGTGGTGAGCAGGAAGATGATCTCGGCGTCTTCCGTCAGGCCGTCCATCTCGTTGAGGAGCTTGTTAAGAGTGCATCCTAACCCCCGTGTGGGAC
>JACQVT010000555.1 GCA_016209665.1 Planctomycetota bacterium
GATGCACGCCCAGCCGCCGGCCGCCCGCGGTTGAGTGACCGTCAATCGGCACAGTTCGGATCGGCCGGGCCCGGCGTGCCCAGCGAGACACACCGCTGGAACGCCGCGAACTCGAGCATGTCGATGGCCCGGTCGTTGTTGATGTCCAGGCACTGGCACTGGAACGACAGGGCATCGAAGACCTCCGCCGGCGGCGCCGGGCCGGTCGCACAGTCGATCAGGCCGTTGCCGGCGAGCGTCTGGAGGTCGTTGTAGTCCACCTCGTGATCGCGATTGCTGTCGAAGACCGGGCTGCCGCAGACGGGCCCGCAGGCCGAGATCGACATACGGTCGATTTCGACGACCGGGTCCGCATCCTGGCTGAAGTCGTTCCCGATCCGCACGATCCTGACTCGGCGCACGCGGGCGTCGCCGAGACCGTGGGCGAGCGTCTCCTGAAGGGCGCCGTTGAGGTAAAAGGCGGTGGAGGTTGCCGGGACGCCCTCCAACTCGAAGGCGTGAACGTTGATCCGGGCCTCCAGTTCGTCCCAGGTGCCGCCACCCGTGAGATCGACCGCCGCACCCGCACCGTCCTGGGCGGCCATCGGTGTGGCCGTCGAGGCCGAGCCCCGCCAAGCCGCCAGGTCCGTCCCGCCCAACGGCGTGAAGTGGATCTCCCACAGAGCGCTCCCGCCGGTGTGGCCCTTGACCCTCAGGCGGACGACGGTCAGACCGTCCTCGGGACAGACCGGGCAGTTGTTGATGTTGCGGTGTTGGGCGGTGATGGATTGCGTGGCCTCCACCGGCGAGCCGTTGATGGTGGAGCCGCTGATCTCGAGCACGCCATCGAGTACCTGGATCGGCGTGGCGGCACTGCTGATGGCCGTCCCGCCGCCGAACGTGGCCCCCGGGTCGACCTCCCAGCCGGGGCTGTCGACCAGCGGACCGTTCCCGTAGTCATCGAAGGTCTCCGTCAAGCAATCACCGACGTTCAACTTGATCGCCCGCATGAACGTCTGGTTGTTGCAGGAATCGGTGAACTTCAGGTAGCCGAGGTGGGGGCCGCTGGACAGCCCGGCGGAGCTGAACGTGGCCGTGACCGGGCTGGCTCCGTCGTCCTCTCCCGGACTGAACGGCCCGCCTCCGGTCTTGCTCAGCAGGATCCACGGGTAGTCAGTCGAAGAACCGCTGCGGGTCACCTCTTCCACCGAGTAGCTGGTGATGGCCACGAGGCCGTCGTTGCTGAAGACGTAGTCTCGCGTTTCCGGCACCGGCGTCGTGCTGGCGTCGGGGGCCCAGGGCAACTGCGTGAACCCGATCTGGTACCGCGTGGGAGTCACGCCCGCCATGCACTCACCCGGGCAACCGATGACCTCGAGGTCGTCCAGCAGCACGTAGCCGGTCAGCGGGCCGTTGTCCACCCGCGTGACCGAGATCGAGCCGATCACGTCGCGGACGCCGCTCTGGAACGACCCGAGATCGACACCGTGACTCTGCGGATTCACAGCGCCCAGGGCAACGTCGTCAAAGTAGTACGTCGTGGTGTTATTGAGCACGTCGATAACCGCCCTGAGTTCGTGCCATTCGGTGCTGGGCAGGTCGACGTACGGAGTGACGATGCCCGCCCCCGCGTTTCGTCCGCGGACCTGGTTGTACTGGCCGTCCCATGCGGCGAGGTTCGCGCCGTTCGGATCGTCGACGCTCAGACCCCAACCTTTACCCGCCGTGCCCTCGGGCGACGACTTGACCTTGACCACGACCGTGAAGATGCCGTCCTCGCAGGCCGCGGTCCCGAAGCCGACCACCGACGACGCGCCATCGCCGGCCGCGGCATTGGGGTCCATGATGATCTTCATCACCTGGTTGGTGGGATCGTCGGGGTCCGCCGCGACCGTGACGCCGCCCTGGCCGCCGACCCAGCCGCCGTTGAGAGCCAGGTTCCCGTCGGCATAATGGAAGGCATCGACGAACCACGGGCTTGTGCCCACCACGAGTTGGACCGTTCGCAGATGGTAGGTGGCCGGGTCGGCGTCGCAGTCGTCCTCGAAGCGAATATTGCCGGCGTAGAGGCCCGCGCCGAGGCTTCCCCTGGTCATGGATGCGGTGACGGTGTCGGTGTCGCTCGGGACCAGCGGTCCGCCGTTCAGCGGACTCAGCGAGAGCCACGGATAGTCAGCCGGCGTACCGTCCGGGTTCGACTCCGCGGCCGTCCAATTGATCGAGGCAACCGAGGAAGTGTTCGTGATCGTGTAGTCGTAGGAGGGGACCCAGACCACCTCGCCGCCGGTCGGCGCCTGGGCCGTCGCATCGATGACCGGATCCGACTGCAACGGCGTCACATCCGAAAAGCACGTGCCCGGACACCGGGTGACGTTGATGTCGTCGATGGTCATGTCTCCGTTGTAGACGTCCTGCCGGTTCCAGTTGATGATCTCGACCCTGGAGATGGTGGTGGTCCCGACGGGGGGGCGGGCGGCGGCCCCGACGTCGACGTCCCAGACGATCACGTTGGGCGAGCCGACCGGCTGCTCCGAACCGCCGAACGGGGTGTGGTAGAAGGAGGTTGTCCGGTTGGTCATGTCGAACACGACCTTCAGTTCGTCAAACTGATCGGGGGTCAACGTTACCGAAGGAGCCAATGCCTTGCCGGCCATGCGGGGGGTCGCGCTGGTAGGCGTCCCGTAAAACCCACCCATGTCCTTTCCTCCGGTCGGCTCGTGGAACCTGACCCACCAGGCGAACTGATTGGTTCCCTGAATGGCCGAGTTGCGTCTGATCTTGAAGGTGGCAGTGACCTTGCCATCGGCCCCGCAGTTGATGCAGACCAGCCCATCCCACCTCTCGACGCTGTCCGGGTTGTCGGTGGCCGTGCTGTTATTGAAGACCAGTTGCGCGGTGTTGCTCACGACAAGGACCTGACCGGCAGCTCCCGCGGTCAGGATCCAGTTCCCGTTGCCCTCGAGGTTGCCATCAGGATAGGGAAAGCTCTCCGAGAAACACGTCTGGGCCTGGGCCCCGGAATAACCGGCCAGAACGATCCCCGCCGCCAGCATCACCGCCCCCCA
>JACQVT010000556.1 GCA_016209665.1 Planctomycetota bacterium
GGATCAACACCGCGGCCCGCGATCTGTGTGGGACCGGCATCTTGCCGGTCCGGATGACCGGCTGGAAGCCGGTCCCACAAGCCCTGAAGCCAAGTCTCATGGCCCGGGCCCTCCCTCGGCTGGCTTGCCCTGTTGCTCGTTCTGCGACGAGCCCGCCTGTCGCGGCGCGGCATGGATCGCCACCACCGTCGACAACACGATGGTGTCCATCGACCGCGAATCGCGGTCGGGCCGATTCGCCGCCGCCACCGTCACCCGCACCGCCTCGGGCGGCTGCAGCTCCGTCGGCGACCACTCCCGGTACCATTGGCCGGCCGAGCGATACTCGAACGACAGCCCGACAATGTTGTCCGCCACCGTCGTGACGATGCCGCCCTCCTCGATCCGGTCGTCCAGGGCGTGATCGCGGCGACACATCAGCGACGACAACATCCGACCGCCGCCGGAGGGACTCAGGAAGAACGACGTCTCGTAATGGTCGCTCTCGGAACCGTCGCGCCGCACCCGCCGGTCGCCGATCACCAGCAGGTTGATCCGTCCGCCGCCGCTGCCGTCGTCGCCGTAGCCGACGACGACCGGCTTGTCGGGATCGCTCGCGTCGCGGCGGACATTCCGCAGCGCCCCCGTGATCGCCTCCAGCGCCCGCCGGGCCTCGGCCGCCCGCTCGACCCGCCGGTCGACCTTCTCGCGCGTCGTGGTCAGCGCCCGCGTCGCCCCGACCGCCGACATCACGATCAGCGTGCCGATGGTCATCGCCGCCAGCACTTCCATCAGCGTGAAGCCCGCGGGCCGCCACGCCCGACGGCAGCTCGCCGAACGCCTGCCGGGTCTGTTTCGAATCAGTACCACCACTCGCTCCGTCGTCACCGGGAGGGCGCGTTGGTCTGGTCCTTGCCGCTCGCCTGTTGTTCCTGCCGCGCCTGGTCCGCCGTGCCGCCGTAACTGTTGAGCAGCGTCTGGATCTGGACGCCGTCGCCGCCGCTCGGCGTCGACCAGCTCACGTCGACCACCACGTGGTACAGCGGTCCCAGCGTCTGCTGCTGCTCGATCTGCGTCGTCCACGTGTAGGTCACACCGCTGCGATCCTCGACGCCCTCGCCCGGCCGGCCGACCAGCCAGTTGTCCGCGCCGAGCAGCTCGACCTCGGCCATCTTCTCCTGGGCCAGCGCCAGGCCCACCGACCGCTGCTCCGACCGCTGCTGGTTCCGCATCGACAGGCTCGCGGCCGACAAGAGGCCCGCCACTCCCACACCCAGCAGCACCGCCGCCACCAACACCTCGACCAGCGTCATCCCGCGACGCTGGAGGCAGCCCACGCGATCGTCCGACCTGCCGACCCGCATTTCCTTAAGCCTCAAGCCTCAAGCCCCAAGCCTCAAGCCTCAAGCCCTCTTCAATCCCCGAGGTCATACTCATCCTGCGTCAGCGCGATCTCGTCCGGTGCCCCCGCCAGCGCCTGCCCGTTACCCGACCGAATCACCACCATCCGCTCCCGCTCACCGCTGACCAGCCGGATCGCCCCGCCGCTGCTGCTGCCGTCGGCATCGAAGTTCACCCGATGCGTTCCCTTGGTCGCCGACGTACCGTCAGCCAGCCGGATCTCCGCGGCCCGGACCGATTCCGGCCATCGCACCGGCTTGATCCAACTGGCCTGCAGCGGCACATACCGACCGTCCTTCCCGCGACGGCACGCCATATAGCCGCCGCGGTCCAGATCGATCTGGATCACCATCGGCGACCCGCGGACGATCGCCACCTCGCGGACCATCCGCGCCGTCAAGGCCAGCCGCTCCGCCGCCTCGTGCAGTTCCTGCCGCGACAGCGAGCTGCCGATCCGCGGTACGATCAGCCCCGCCGCCACCGCCAACACCGTCAGCACCACGACCAGCTCGATCAGCGTGAAACCGTGGCCGTATCTGGTGTGGGACCGGCATCTTGCCGGTCCGGTCTGGCCGGACGTCCTTTCGACAGCCCTAACAGCCCTCGCCCATCCGCCGCGCTGCATGACACCCACTCACTGCCAGTTACCCACGTCCTGATTCTCGCCCTCGCCGCCCTCCTGGCGGTCCGCCCCGAACGTCATGATGTCGAAATCGCTGTTGTGCTGGCCGGGCGAGCGATAGATGAACTCGTTGCCCCAAGGATCGAGGATGTCCTTCTCCTTCACGTAGGGCCCCTTCCACCTGGTGCCCACGTCCGACGGCGGGCGAACCAGAGCTTGAAGGCCCTCCTGCGAGTTCGGCAGCCGCCCGCAGTCGACGTAGAACTCCTGCACCTTGGATTCCAAGGTCTTGATGTTCGTCAGGGCGACGCTCTGCTTGGCCTCGCCGATCCGCCAGATCGAGCTGGTCACGATCAGCGTCGCCAGCACGCCCAGGATCGTGATCACCACGATCATCTCAATCAGCGTCAACCCCGCCCGCCTAAGCGCACGTGCGCGCAATGCCGGGCCTTTCGGAACCGCGACCGTAAGGGAGCGGGGTTTTACCTGCCGAGCGTCGTTCGCCGCCGTCCGCTTCTCGCCACGTCGAGTCTGCGACCTGACGGGCGCGGTTCGGAAACGCCTTCTCACAGACGCTCTTGGCGTGCCGGCGCGCCGTTGCCCCGCGCGGCAAGGCGGGCAGGATGCCCGCCCCCCAAAAAGCAGCATGTCTCCATTCTCCATTCTCCACTCTCCGTTCAGTGTCCCATCACCCCCACC
>JACQVT010000567.1 GCA_016209665.1 Planctomycetota bacterium
ATCGCACTCCGCGCGGGCGCGTCGCCACCCCGCGCGCGTACGAGTACTTCGGCCTTACGGCTCCCGGGAGGGATTCTCGTCTGTGGTAACCGCTCCGACCGCGTCGCGCATGGCGCTTCGCCGCATTCGTATCTCCAGCATCGCTGCCTATGTGCCCCCAAGGGTCCTCACAAACGCCGACTTCGAGAAGATGGTCGATACCAACGACGAGTGGATCATGCAGCGCGTCGGGATCCGCGAGCGTCACGTTGTCGACCCCGGAGTCGCGACCTCGGATCTCGCCCGGGAGGCGTCGCTCACCGCCATCGAACGCGCCGGGCTGACGCCGGCGGACATCGACTACATCTCGGCCCACGGCACGGGCACCGAGGAGAACGACAAGATCGAGTCGCTGGCGATCATGGGGGTTTTCGGCGAGATCGCCCGCAAGGTGCCGATCAGCTCGATCAAGAGCATGATGGGCCACCTGATCGCCGCCGCGGGGGCGGTCGAGTTGATCACGTGCGTGCTGGCGATCCGCGACGGTGTGGTGCCGCCGACGATGAACTACTCCGAGGCCGACCCCAACTGTCCGCTGGACTACGTGCCGAACCAGGCCCGCAAGGCGACGGTCGACGCGGCCCTGAGCAACAGCTTCGGCTTCGGCGGACAAAACGACACGCTGGTGGTGACGCGAGTGTGAGCTGTCACCGGCGCCGCACGTGGCCGGATCATCACTGGAAAGGCCGGAAATCACCGACCGGCCGTGTAGGGTGTGCGTTACGGCGTTGCCCGGTCTGTTGGTAAACCCCCCGGGGGACCGACTGTCGATTGAAATCCCGCCTTGTTATAATACCCGCATGAGGAACGAATTTACCGCCATCATCGAGCAGGACGAGGGCTGGTTCATCGCCTACTGTCCTGAGGTGCCCGGCGCGAACGGCCAGGGGCGGACCAAGGATGAAGCCATCAGCAGCCTGGGCTCGGCCATCGAGATGATTCTCGACCAGCGCCGCGAGGAAGCTGTTCGCCGGCAAACCTCGGCGGCGGTTACGGTCGTTCAAAAGATCGTGTCGAACCTGTTCGCCAGAAGGTGAAGAAATCTAATTAGCTGCACGCCGAGAGGCTTGCGCATCCGGCTCAGAAGCCGAAAGCTGTAGTGTGCTGGAACATACCAGATCTCGTTTCCCAGCGAATCCCGGCCCGGCCACGGGTATTCCACATTGGCTTTCTCGACGATGGACCCGACCTGCGGATGTAGCTCCTCTATCTCTCGGCAAAGTGAGCGCACATCGCGCAAGAACCGCTTGTAGGCATCGAAATCTCGCCAACCCAGCCTTGCGGCGATATGGCGGGCTCGCAAGTGATGCGGGATCGCTGAGAAAGCCCTATGTGTGTACTTGTCCCAGCCGGTGTTCCCGGATCGGAGGAAAATGGCCTTGGCTATGTTCTCGGTGGCCATCTGCAGAAAATGGAGAGCGTGTGCTTCAGGAATGTTGTTCTCGAATGCGCTGCCTGAATTGTCGGCAGGCCTTTGAGAGAAACCACCGAGTGGGGTGCCGGGCGTCGCCGAGGGTTGGCCAGCAAGGTACTCATAGACTTCGAGCTGGCTGCGCCCCTGCTCAAGGTGTGCTAGATCCTCGGTCATTGCGGCCAGATCTGGTACCTGTCGTCGGTTCTCCACTTGCCACCGATCCGGAGATCGCCCGCAAGAATCCGTTCCCACTCCGCTTCGGTGACTAGTGCGACTGAGCTACGAAACGGAAAATCGTCGGAGGGACGCAGGGTCACAACCGGAACCACAAGCTTGGCCTGCGCAGGCCCCTCGCCCGGCCCGGGATCCATCCGAGCCGCGTAGCGGGTGGAATCAACGTTCTCGGGGAAACTGTTGCTGATCTCCACAAGCCGTACTTCTTGCCTGGTGGGATCAGGAAAGCAATAGACCCTGATGGGGAACTGCACTTCCTCCGCATGAGATCGAGCCAGCACTGAGCAGGCGTCCTCGTAGGTCTGCGGGATATGTTCCAGGTCAGCCATGGTCACCACCCTCACTGGGTCAGCGAGGCCAATCCACGCCAGCCCCCTTTATTCTACGACTCCGGCCGAGACCGTTCAATGGCGTGGGCGGGTGGGTGGAATCGGGATCGGGGCGTGGACCGCTGTGGGGGGTTCGCAATCTGCTCCGGTTGGCAGTAGCATACTTCGCTGAGTGTGGAAGCCGGCACGGACGAGCACGCACGCGCGGGTTCTCTCATGAGAAGCAGAGCCATGCGAACTGCGGAGGTCCCCGAACAAATCGAAGCCACGGGCGTCGTGGCGATCATTCGGGCCGCGAGTAGCGGCGAGTTGATCGACGTGGTCAACGCTCTGCGCGAGGGCGGGGTGACTTGCATCGAGGTGACGATGACCACGCCCAACGCGCTGGACGTGATCCGGGCGGCCCGGGAGAAGGTGGGCGAGGCGGCGGCCATCGGCGTGGGGACGGTGCTGGACGCGGAAACGGCGCGGGCGGCGATCCTGGCCGGGGCCCAGTTCGTCGTGGCGCCGATCGTCGATCTGCCGACGATCGAGCTGTGCAGGCGGTACAGCGTGCCCGTGTTGCCGGGGGCGCTGACGCCCACGGAGATCGTGCGGGCGTGGCAGGCGGGTGCGGAATTTGTCAAGGTGTTTCCGACCGGCAGCCTCGGCTCGCAGTATCTGACCGACCTTCGCGGGCCGCTGCCGCACATCCGGCTGGTTCCGACCGGCGGCATCACGCTGGAGAACGCGGACGAGTTTATCCGGGCCGGGGCCAGCGCGCTGGGCGTCGGTTCGGCCCTGGTCCGCAAGGACTGGCTCAAGAAGCGGGATTTCGCAGCCATCAAGCAGGCTGCCGGCCAATGGCTGCAAGCCGTCAAGCAGGCTCGTGAATCCTGACCCCAACGAGAACGAGCAGGCGCATCCCCGACACCGGCAGGCGTTCTGGCTGGCCGGTCGCTTTCTGCTGCCCTTCGATCCCGTCCGGTTGAGCGATGCTCCCGCGTGGCGGCGAGCGGCGGTCTGGCTGCCGGTGTGGGGGTTGTTGATCGGCATCGCCTACGCGGCGGCGTTCCGGATCGCGTGGTTGTGGCTCGGCGAGTACCGAGGCGTGCGCGTGGCGCCGATGGTCCTGCTCCTCGTGCTGGACGCGGGATGGTTCGGCTATCGTCTGCTGGAGGGGGCGGCGCACGTGGTGGGATCGTGGCGGCGGACGCCGACGACTACGTCGCTGACGCCGCCGGCGGCGGGACAAGCGTCGCCGGCCGCGACGGTGTTGATCGTGCTCGGGCTGCTGGTCAAGTTCGCGCTGCTGGTGTCGCTGCCGGCCGGGGCCGTGTCGTGGCCGGCCGACTGGCGCGAGCACCTATGGATCGCGTATCCATACGTGATCTATCGCCCCCTGGTGTTGATGCCGGTCTGGGGCCGCTGGACGGTGCTGCTGGCCTCGAGCATCGGGCGGGTGTCGGCCGACGGGTCGCCGCGACTGCGCGAATTGGCCCGCGGAAACTCGATGGTCACGGTGATGACCTATTGGGCGGCGGCGACAGCCCTGACGGTGATGTATTGCAGTCCGTCCGGACGGCACGTGGCTTGGTCGATGCTGATCTCGCTGGGAATGCTGCTGATCGCGTACCTGGTCAGCTTCACGCTGGTGCGGCGATTCGGGGGACAGACCGAGTCGACGGTGACGGCGGCCGGTTGGCTGGTCGAGTTCGCATTCCTGCTCGCGTATCTGCCGGTGGCCAGGGCTATCTACTGGTACTAGCTGAGGTTGCGGCAGCCTGGGATCTGTTCGGCGGGGCTGGCGTCGACACCGGGCATCATTCACGGCCAGCCCGCAGGGCCTTCAGTTTTCGTTCAGCTTTCTCCGATGAGTGCGCTTGCCGGAGGATCCGGCCGTGCGATTCTCGCCGGGATCGGCACGCGATCCATCCTCGACACGCGAGGGAGGCAGGATGCCGTTTCACTGCACCATCGGCCGTCGGCGATTCCCGCTGTCCATCGTCGCGGGGGGCCTGGCGCTGGCGGTATGTACTCCCTCGGCGTTGGCGGAATCCTCCACGCCCATCTCTATTCGTTCTCGACAAGTCGAACTGCACTATCGCGTGACCGGCTCGGCCGACGCGGAGGTGGAACTGTGGTACACCCGCGACCGCGGCCTCACGTGGCATCGCTGGGGCAAGGATGAAGACCGCGCGAGTCCAATCGTGTTCAGCGCGCCGGGCGAAGGGTTGTACGGCTTCGTGATGATCGCCCACGTCGCGGGTTCGCCGACGCGACCGGCCCCGACGTCCTACGAATCACCGCAGCGGTGGGTGTTCATCGATGCTACGCCGCCGCTGGCCCAGTGGGATGGAGCCGAGCCGGCGGATGACTTCGCGACGAACCGCACGCTGCAGTTGCGGTGGACGGCCCACGACGACAACCTGACCGCCCGGCCGATCCGACTGATGTACCAGTCGACGATCGATCAGGCCTGGCACAGCATCGACGAGGCGGTCGCCAACACGGGTTTGTACGACTGGAAGGTGCCCGAGTCGCTGGGCGGGCAGATCACGCTCAAGTTGATCGTCCGCGATCAGGGCGAACACGTGGTGGAGCGGACGTTCGGGCCGCTGGCCCTGGACAGGTACGTTGCGAACTCGATCAGCGCGAAGCCTCCGGCGGCGGGGGACGCGAATCCGCAAGCGGCGGGGGACGCCTCATCGCGCCCGGCGGCGGCGACACAGCCGGCGAGTACGGCGCGGGTGGACCTCCTCAAGCAGCGGATGGCGGCCGACCTGCACCGCCAGGCAAGCTGGCACCTTGGACGCGGGCAGTACGCGGTGGCGGCGGAACGGCTGCGCGAGGCGATCGATCAGGACCCGGACCTGCTGGAGGCCCGGCAGGACCTGGCCGGCATCTTCTACCGCCAGCAAGATTACGACCGCGCCGTGGCCGAATACCAGACCGTGCTCGGCCGGAACCCCAACCACGAGTCGGCGCTCTACGGAGCGGCCCTGGCATACGTGGCCAAGCGCGACTATCATCAGTCCCGCGAGATGCTGACGCGCCTGCTGGCGGTCAACGACCGCAACGCCGAGGCCTGGCTCGACCTGGGAGACGTGCTGTTCATGATGGGCGACGTCATCAACGCCCGCGGCCAGTGGCGGCGGGCGCTCAAGGTCGACCCCGCGGCCACGGAAGCCATCGCCAAGGCCCAGCGGCGGCTGGAGTTGTACGGCCCGGCCGACGAACTGGGCCGTGCCGGGAACCCCGAGAGCCTCGGTTCCCGCTGACTTTAAGTCGAGATTCACGGCGACCATGCCCGGAGCATCCACAGACAACAGCGCGGTCCTGCCGGTGTACGCCGTGTGCGGCGGCGAGCCGTTCCTCAAGCGGCAGGCGATGGAGCGGATCACCCGCGAGGTGCTGGGCAACGCCGACCGCTCGCTGGCCCTGAGCGAGTACGACGGCACGGGTCCGGTCGAGCTGGCCGGCGTGCTGGACGACCTGCGGACGCTGCCGTTCCTGACCGAGCGGCGACTGGTGGTGGTCCGCGAGGCCGACAAGTTCATCACCGCGTACCGCGAGGCGCTGGAGGACTACGCGGCCAAGCCGAGCCCGACCGGCGTGCTCTTGATCGAGTGCAAGTCGATGCCCGGCAACACACGGCTGGCC
>JACQVT010000568.1 GCA_016209665.1 Planctomycetota bacterium
CTCATGCCGTTGTCGTACTGCACCGTGACCTGCATCGAGTCGAACGTAGTGATGCCGGTCGGGTTTCGCTCATCCCGCCAGTTGACCAGCAGCTTTTTCTGGCCGATCGCCCACAGCGAGACGGGCTTCATCTTGAGGTAGTGGCCGAACAGGTCCGTCCAGTGCACGCCCACGTAGCTGAACGGGTTGCTGGTGGCGGCCCACTTGAAGATCTTGGTCGAGACCTCCAACGGCTCTTCCAGCACCGCCCGGCCGTACAGCAGCTCACCGCACCGCGGGGCCAGGTCCATGAACGCGCTGCGCAGGAACGAATCGTACCGCTTGTGCATGTCGACCGCGACGACCAGGCCCGCTTGCCGGCTGCGCGATACGATGGTCTTTGCTTCCTCGACAAACAACGCCAGCGGTTTCTCGCACACGACGTGCACGCCCCGCTCCAGGGCGGCCAGGATCGGCGGCGT
Organism: Planctomycetota bacterium; assembly: GCA_016209665.1. Classification (GTDB taxonomy): domain Bacteria; phylum Planctomycetota; class Phycisphaerae; order UBA1845; family PWPN01; genus JACQVT01. The sequence goes on from JACQVT010000568.1 coordinate 462, forward strand.
GTGCAGCGAGTCCGGCGTGGCGATGAACAGCACGTCGGGCTTGGCCTCATCGAGCAGGTTGATCCACGGCGTCTCGCCCCAGTACGGCTTGGGATCGCCGCTCGGGCACCACTCCTTGAACGACTTGACCAGGTCGTGGGCCAGCGGCTCGAACCGCTCGCCGATGGCGACCAGCTTGTACTCGACGTTGCTCAGTTCGCGGGCGTGGTGGTCCAGGCCGGCCGTGCCGAGGTACGGCCCGATCCCGCACCGCTCGAAGTCGGCCAGACTGCGCAGCACCACGCCCTTGCCGAACATCCCCCCGCCAATCGACGCCATCCGGATCACCTTCGTGGCCATGAAGTCCCTCGCTTGGAAAGCCGGTGTGAACAGCCGCGGGTCACGGTGACCGCCACGCGGCGAAGAAGGCGGGCAGGGATGCCCGCCCCCCGGCCGTGTGGACAACCGCGGGCATGTTAACCGCCGCGGGAGCAGGCTGCCAGAACGGAGACGGGACTGGTCGCGGCGGGTCTGGCAATCCTTCCGGACGGGCGCAAGTTCTTCGCCCGTAGGGCGTCCGAGGGTTGCCAGGGACTTGAAGTCCCTGGAAGGCGGATGCCATCATGCTCCTTCCTTTCTCCATCTCTTTTCTCCGCCCCCTGGGCGGAGAAAAGAGATGGAGAGAGGTTTCTTGGCGCTCGGCAACCAGGGCCTGAAAGGCCCTGGCAATCATCGTGCGCCCTACCGGGCGATGACCGGAAACCACCCTCCACTCGTTGCCCGCAACAATTGCCAGAACGCGTCATAGTCCCGGCCGACCTGCGGCGGGAAGGCGGCCCTACCGTGGGCCATCGCGCGACGGCATCCTCGAATCATCTCGAACGACTTGACGATCAGCCAGGCGACGGCCTCCTCCAGCGTGGACGGCGTCGACGACGCGGGCCGCGTGGCCGTCGCGGGAGCCGATGTCGGCGCCGATGCCGCCGCCGGGGCCGAGGCTGCCGGTGGAGCACGATCGATGACGAACTCGATGATCCGGCGGGCGTCGGCGTAGTTGGTGGAGTGGCCGCCGTTCTCTCGGTAGATCAGCAGCACCGGGCGGTTCATCCTATCGAGCACGCGGGCCAGGCGCATCACGCTGTCAGGCGGCACGGACTGGTCCGTGCCTCCCGCCGTGATGCCTACCGGCATGGTGAACCGCTCGGGCCAGTATTCCGCGCTGCGTTTCTTGTACTCGCCGGGGATCTCGGCCTTGGTACCGCCGAACGACTCGCGGATGGCGTCCTGGAAGTTGTCGTATTCGAGGTGGTTGGCGGTGCCGTTCATGGCCGCCACGCCCGCCACCAGGTCCGGGTGCAGGGCGGCGAACGTCAGGGCCGCCGAAGCTCCCATCGACCCGCCGACCATGAACGCCCGGCCCACGCGGTATTCGCGGCGCAGGTCGCCGATGATCTGCACGAGGTCGGCCTCGGCCTTCGGACCCATCCAGGAGGTTTTCGCCCGGTAGTCGGGCGACACGAGAATCATCCGGTGGGCGGCGGCCACGTCGCGGGCCACGCGGCACTCGTCCCGTGGGTTGGTAATATATTGCC
>JACQVT010000569.1 GCA_016209665.1 Planctomycetota bacterium
AGCTTCTCGTCGGGCAGGCCATGCACGTCGACGCCCCGGGCCCGCAGGGACTCGGCGATGTTGATATAGAACTCTTCCGGGGCCGCTTCCAGCCCCGCCTTGTGGGCGGCCAGCGACTTGTCGCCCGGCAGCCGCTGCAAGACCATGCGGGCGTCCTCGCGCAGATCCTCGTCGGCCAGCAGGGCGGCCACGGGGTCGACCGCCTCATCGCCGGCCAGTTCGGAAAGCGCCCAGATAGCCTCGCGCTTGACGACGGTGGGCTGGCTCTTGTCCAGCAGCTTGAGCAGTTCCTCCACCGTCCGGCCTTTCCGCCGATCGTTGCCCGGTCCGCCGACGGTGTGCACGACCTGCCACAGCACCCGCTTGCCGGTCTGCGCCGTCTCGGGATCGGCGTTCGCCAGCTTCTTCGCCAGCCCCCCGATCGAGCGGGCCGGGCGTCCCACCTCGGGGGTGCTGGCGGGATCGGCGTAATTGGCCGGTTTCTCCTCGGCGGTTTTGGCGCTGCCTTGCTGGTCCTTCTTCTTGGCCATGTGTTCACCTGTCTGAATCAGCCCCGGGCTTGGGGCTCTGATCGTCCTTCACCATCAACCCCGCGCTGGCGCTTGGGGCTCTGACACTTTTCCCGCTCTCACAAGTGGTACGGATGCCGCTGTGGGCGGCTCATCAGCCGCTGGGCCTGCTCGTCGTTGATGATTTCCTGCTTGGCCTGGTCCCATTCGATCGTGCGGCCCAGCATGAAGGCCAGGTTGCCCAGAACGCACAGGTTCGACACGCCGACGGCGGCGTCGATGTTCATGATCGTCTTCTTGCTCGTCTTGATGCCCTCGAACCAGTCTTCCTTGTGGCCGGGGCTCTTGTAGACGTCCTTGGCGCCGGCGGCGGGGACCCACTCGCGGGCCTTGCGCTCGGCCCAGGTCCCGCCGTCGCCGCCCCAGTGCGTGAACGTGCCCTTGTCGCCTTTGTAGACTGCTCCATAGTTGGGTCGGATGATCTTGTCCTCGCCTTCCTTGCGTTCCTCGGCCGGGACCAGGTCTTCGTTGCTCTGGTTCCAGGTCATGATCCAGTCGGGGTTCTTGAACGTGTACGTGACCTTCATCGTGGTGGCGCAATCCCACAGGCCCTTGGTCGGGGTGGTGCCCGTGGCCTCCACCGTGACGGGGCCCGTGCCGTCGGCCCCCATCCACCACATCGCACAGCTCATGACGTGGGCCCCGCGGTCGCGGATTTGTCCGCCGCCCGATTCCATCGTCCAACGGAAGTTGCCGTGAGAGAAGCGGGCGTTGTAGGGCCGCCATCGCAGCGGCCCCAGCCACAGGTCGTAATCCAGGTCTGCCGGCGGATCACTGTCGGGCACCGGGTTGTCGTCCACGGGGCTGGGGTAGTGGAAGCAGTCGACGCGGCTGATGTGGCCGATGTTGCCGTTGACCAGGTAGCGGTGGGCCAGATACGCCTCGGGCTGCGATCGGCCCTGCGAGCCGACCTGGACCGCGATCCGGTTCTTGTGGGCGGCGGCGACCATCACTTTGCCTTCCTCGATCGTGCAGCACGCGGGCTTCTCGACGTAGACGTGTTTGCCGCACTCGGCCGCGTGCACCGTCTGCACGGCGTGCCAGTGGTCGGGCGTGGCGATCACCACGGCGTCGATGTCCTTGCGCTGGAGCACGTAGCGGTAGTCGCGGTAGACGTCGGCCTGCGGACCGGCCATCTCCGACGCCTTGCGGAGCTGGCCCTCGTCTACATCGCAGACGGCCGCGATGTTTACCTCACCTTTCTTCAGGCGGGCTGTCATGTCGCCCAGGTGATAGCGGCCCATGCCGCCGACGCCGATGTGCGCGAACGTCAGCTTGCCGTTGGCGCCCTCTCGGCCCGGCGCCGCCAGCACCCGCGACGGCACGAAGTACGGGAAGCCGATCGCTGCTCCCGCCGCCGCGCCCACTGTCTTGAGCACGTCGCGGCGCGGTATCCTGCGGTCCTGTCTGGTCATTGTGCGAATCCTCACTGTTTCCACGAGCGACCCGAGAATCTCAGGGAGGGCAGTGTACTCGTTTTGTCGACGAAGGCAAGCCGTGATCCGTTGACGCCGAGTGATCGCGCGGGGACGATGGTCCCCATGCGGTTATCCCCCTGGTTCACAGCGTGTCTGGTGTTTGCCGGCGTCCTGTCCGCTCGCGTGACGGCTGAATCCCAACCGGCCACTCGACCCGCGCCGGACCTGCGGGCCGAACGGACTTGGCTCCTGAGGCAGTTCGACCAGCGGGCCGCCTCGCGCGTGGCCGAGGCCCTGAGTCAGCCAGCGGACAACACCGCCGGGGGCATCGCCTGGGGGCACAGTTACCTGATGTCGGCCCTGGCGGAGATGCTCCACGCCACGGGCGATTCGAGATACGCGGCCCTGTTCGTCCGCCTGGGCACCTGGGTGGCCGACGGTCGCGACGACCGCCACCAGCGTCGCGACGAGGTCCGCGGCAAGGTCCTGCCCGCCTGGGGCTCCAGCAAGTACTCCGACGGCAAGTGGTACGTCTGGGCCGTCCACACGGGCATGATCGCCGCGCCGATGGCCCGATTCGGCGCCGCCGTCAACGAGCATCCCCGCTTGCGCGAGCGCTTCAAGGCTGACGCCGGCCGTTTCACGGCGATTGCTCGCGAGGCGCTCGGCGCCCACGCCGACCAGTTCCGGCCCGGCCCCGCCGACGGGGAAGGACACCTGTACGGCTACTGGCTGAAGAGGGGCCTGCCGTTGAATCAGCAGAACGCCCCCGCCCGGGCCTGGATTTGGCTCGCCGACGTTGCCGGCGATCGCGCGGTGCTCGACGAGCCCACGCACCTCGCCACGTTCCTCAAGAATCGACTGCGGCTGACGGAGGATGGCGCGTACGTCTGGGGCTATTGGCCGCCGCTCGACGGCCCCGGTGAGGCGTTCGAGGACATCTCGCACGCGGCCATCAACGCCGACTTCATCGTGCTCTGCGCGGAGAACGGGATTGTCTTCGGCCAACAGGACGTAGACCGCGTGGCCAAAACATTTCTCACGCGGGTCATGCCCGAACCAAACAAGGTCGCCAACGATCTCGCCGGCCGGGGCGTCGCCAAGTACCCGTATGCGCCGTTCATGTGGGGCCGGCTCGCTCGCCACGACACCGCCGTGCGGGATCGATTGCTCGAGTACGCCCACACCCGCATTGACGACAAGTCGGCGCCGAACACCTTCCTCGTGGGCCTCGTCCATCTGGTGGCGGCGACGCGATGAGAGCATTCCTTCGGCCGCTGGATCCACGACCTGAGACCGTATGCCCCGGAACAGCTTCGCGCGATCCGCGTGTTGGCCGCCCCGCCGGGGCGGTAGTCAACAGCCCAGGGCGTGAGCCCTGGGGACGCGGACGTGAGCCTTCAACATCATCTTTTGCTTCTTCAGGAGGGCGGCGAAGCCGCCCTCCTGAAGAAGGGTTTTGTGGTGTGGATGCCTTCCGAGGGCTCACGCCCTCGGCTTTGGACTAGCGCCCCGTTCGGGGCTTGCCAGAGCATGGTCTGCGAACACGACTTCACGACGCCATCAGCCCGCTCTGGCAGGCATTCCTGAAGCCACGGCCTATGGCGGTCGCTGATTGCCCGGCTACGCCAGTTGCCGCCGGAACGCTTGTTTGGCCCGGAAGAACGCGGCTCGTGCTGTCGTCTGGGTGCAATCGAGGAGCCGGGCGATTTCGGCATAGCGCATGTCGTGATAGAACCGCAACACCAGCATGGTGCGGTGGCGCTCGTCCAGCCGCGACAGCGCCCAGCCGGTGAGTTCCACCAGCGTAAACCCGCCCGTGGGCCGCTTCGGCCAGCGCAGCCAGCCCACGGCTGTCGCCTGCCACGGCACTGCGGATCAGATCATCCTGGCTGCATGTCGAGAGCCTCTGTCACCCTCCGTCTCGACGGCACGCAAGCGACCCACGCCGACCCTGCTACACACGTCCTGCTGACGCGGAATGACCGGCTGGAAGCCGGTCCCACACAAAAGCCGTCAGGGTCCACTGGGAAGGCCGAGCACGAGCAACTGGTCCTGTTGATTTCGGCCGATCACCTGCCGCAAAACCAGGCGCCCGCTAACCGCCAGCACCTGCGGCTGCCAGCCGCGGACGTTGAAGAACCCCGCGCGACGGGGCCGCGCGGGATCGGACACGTCGTAGACGACCAACGTCGATCGCCCCAACTCCGCGAGCAGCGACTCGCCCACGGGAAGCAGTTGCACGTCGGCCGACCGGAACGCCAGCGAAAGATACGATGCGTCGCATCGACCGATGAGCTGGGGCTCCGCCGACCCAGGCGGGTACTCAAAGACGCGAAGCCCCTCCAGATCGCTCACGAAGGCCAGCCTGCGCTGGTAGTCGCACCAGACTGTCGCGTTGCCGCCCCACACGCCGGGACCCACTTCCCGCAGGTACTGCGTGTGCCAGGACCAGTCCTCTCCCTGGGGTTCGTCGACCCGACCATACGAAGTTGGATACGGCAAGAAGTTCTGTTCGAGGATCGCAGCATTCGGATCCTCGTTGGCGCTACCGGTCACGTAAGGGTTCCAGGGCGTGTGGAATCCCAACGCTCCAAACCAACGCAGGCGTTCGGACGAGCCATTCTGCCCCGCGAGTTTCGTCAGCAGGTCGGTCCATTCGGGACTGTTCTGGTCGGCTCGGGCGGAGGGGAACGCCACCAGGTCCAGGCCCGGCTCATCGGACCAGTCGAAGGTGTAGATGCGCTTCGGCCACAAACGCGGGTCGGCCGCCGCGCCCCCTGTCGGCCGCTGGGCATATTCGACGTAGGCGTGGTCGGCGGTGGTCGTGAACTTCAGCAGCACCTGATCTCTGTTCGCCGCGCCCGGATAGTAGCTTCTCGCGGAGTAGGGGGACGCCAACTCCTTCGAGATGAGGTGCGGTTCCTGCCCCGCCGGCCAGGAAATCCGGAGCCGAACCACGCAATCCGGCGTCTGATTGCTGGCCACGCCGGTGATGATGAGTTCCCCGGCAGAATCCATGCTGAAGTCGGAGATGTAGGACATGGATCCCAGG
>JACQVT010000566.1 GCA_016209665.1 Planctomycetota bacterium
GCAGGACGACGCCCACATTTTCTGCACGCCCGACCAGGTTTACGGTGAAGTGGCGGCTTTCTGTGAGTTAACCCAGCAGACCTACCGCGATTTCGGCTTCCACGAGGTTATCATCAAGCTGTCGACCAAGCCGGAGGTTCGGCTGGGTAGCGACGAGATCTGGGACCGGGGCGAGCAGGCCCTGGCTGACGCCCTGAACCGCATCGGCGTGAAGTGGGAACTGAACCCCGGCCAGGGGGCGTTTTACGGCCCCAAGATCGAGTACAATGTGAGGGACTGCCTGGGGCGGATGTGGCAGCTTGGAACGATCCAGATCGACTACAACATGCCCGAGCGGCTCGGGGCCAAGTACATCGGTGAGGATAACCAGCCTCACACCCCGGTGATGCTGCACCGGGCCATTTGCGGGTCGCTCGAGAGGTTCGTGGGCATTCTGATCGAGCAGTACGCCGGGGCGTTCCCGCTGTGGCTGGCCCCGGTGCAGGCGGTGGTGGCGTCCGTGAGCGAGAAGAGCGCCGCCTACGCGAACAGCGTGCGGGACCGCTTGGCGGCGGCGGGACTGCGGGTGGAGGCGGACAACACGGCCGAGAAGATCGGGCCGAAGAAACACGCCGCCCGAAAACAAAAGGTGCCCTATATACTGGTGGTGGGCGAGCAGGAGGCCGCCGCCGGCACGGTCAACGTCAACGACCGGGCGGGGCGGACTCTGGGTACCGAGGAGGTGGAGGCATTCATCGCCCGCTGCCGCCAGGAGATCGAAACCAAGGCGATCGACCCCGCAGGCGCATAGACGAGCCGCCGGGGTCATCCCGGCGCATCGGTGCGCGGGGACAAGCCCCGCGGCTCGTCACGACAATCGTACCTGTGGGAAAGACGACCGGCGCGTGGCCGGTCCGCACCGCCCGGCGGTGTATTCGCGTCAACCGAGTCCGCTGGAAAGGAGGCAAACCGTCTGCTGATGCATCGATGTAACGAACAGATCCGGATCTCCCCTGTCCGTCTGATCGACCACAACAACAACCAAATGGGGATCGTGCCGACCGACGAGGCCCGTCGCATGGCCGTCGAGGCCGGCTTGGACCTGGTGGAGGTCGCCCCGACCGAGCGACCGCCCGTCTGCCGTATCATGGACTACGGTAAGTTCAAGTACGCGCAGAAGAAAAAGAAACAGAAGCACCACGAGCAGAAGCTCAAGGAGGTGCGGCTACACCCGAAGATCAGCGATCACGACCGGGACCGGCTGATGGGCCGGACGGCCGAGTTCATCGAGAAGGGCGACAAGGTGCAGTTGACGATGATCTTTCGCGGCCGGGAGCGGTTCCACCAGGACCTGGGCCAATCGGTCTTCAATACGATCGTGCAGAAGCTGGGCGAGAACGTCAAGGTCGAGCGGCCGGTCCGCAACGAAGGCCGCCGGATGACCATGGTGCTGGCCCCGGCCAAGAAGGTCGTGAAGTAGCTCCGGGGCGCCGATGCCGCACCGTCGGCTTCCCACGAGGCAGGGCAGTCGGCTTTCGCCGCCGACCCGCCTATACTGAAACCGTTTCGTTTTGTCGCCGCGCCTGCGGCGGCCGGGTCTCTTACTTTCACCACTCGATGACCACGGGTGGGCGGGCGAGCAGCCGGACAAGGCCGCCGCCTGCGTGTTTCCGTTTGTCCAGAAAGGACTTGTGTCCGATTATGCCCGATCTGATTGCTCCCCATGGTGGTTTGACCTCGCCTGTGAACCGCACGGTGTCGGCCGATCGCGAGCCGGAGTTTCGCAAGGAAGTTGCCGAGCTGCCGGCGCTGCCGGTCAGTGACGCCGACCTGTCGAGCGTGTACCGCCTGGGCGATGGGGGCCTGAGCCCGCTGACCGGGCCGATGGTCAAGGGGGTCTACGACCGGGTGCTCCGCGACGTGCACATCGTCGTTGGCGGCAAGAAGTACGCCTGGTCGATCCCGATCTCGCTGCCGGCCACGAAGGAGGTCGCCGCCGCACTCAAGCCGGGCAAGCGCGTCCGGCTGGTCAATTCGACCGGCGAAGCGGTCGGAGCGCTGCGGGTGGATGATGTTTTCCCGTGGGACAAGCAAGCCTACGTCGAGTCGGTGTACCAGACGAAGCGGCTGGACCACCCCGGCGGACGGATGGTGATGGGCGAGCCGGGTGAGATGCTCGTCGGCGGCGAGGTCGAGGTCCTGCCGCAGCCCAGGCATCCCGAGTACGGCAAGTACGTTCTGCGGCCCGAGCAGACCCGCGGCCTATTCCGCGAGAAGGGCTGGCAGCGAGTGGTGGCGTTCCAGACCCGCAATCCGCTGCACCGGGCGCATGAGTACGCGCTGGTTTATGGCGGCGAAGTGCTCACGCGGGCGGGTTACAAAACCGGCATCGTGCTCAACCCGCTGATCGGCGAAACGAAGTCCGACGACGTCGATGCCGCCACCCGGATGAGGACCTACCGGGCGCTGATCGAGGAGCGCAAGCTCGGGGAGGGCGACAAGGACGAGGCCCTGTGGAAGCAGGTCGGGTACGACATCCACGAGGTGGCCCTGCTGCTCGGGTTGGACATCAAGATGTTCTACGCGGGGCCGAAGGAGGCGATCATGCACGGCATCTATCGCCAGAACTTCGGTTTCACCGACATCATCATCGGCCGCAAGCACGCCGACGCCCCCTATGACGACGGCTCCGACATCTGGGACGGCCTGGCCGCCCAGCGGATCTTCGACGAGCTGACCGGGGAGCTGCTGATCCAGCCGGTGAAGGTCGGTTTCGCCGCGTATTACGAGGAACTGGGCCGCGTGGGCCTGGTCGACGAGTGCAGCAAGAAGGGCTGGAAGCCGATTCCGATCAGCGGCCGCGACGTCCGCGACGCCCTGGCCGCCGGCCGCCTTCCCGACGCCCGCGTCATGCGCGAATCGACCGCCCGCATCCTGATTGAGAGCATGAAGAAGAAGTGAATCGACACGGGGACACGGTGACGCGGAGACGCGGGGACGAACGGATCTCTCGCCGCGTCTCCGTGTCCCCGCGTCATTTTCGCCGCACCATGACCCCGCCGCGTGAAGTGATCGATGCGCTGAACGCGGTCCTGTTCTCGGAGATCGAACCGGGCGTGGTGCGGGTTAATTTGCGGGGTGAGAACGGCACGCGGATCCTCGAGATCGCCCGCAAACTCGGCGGCGGGGGGCATCAGTTCTCGGCGGGGGTGCGTATCCGCGGAGGCTTTCAAGCCGTGCTCCAGCGGGCCCTGGGTGAAGCCGTCTCGTTTCTGGGGCGCGGTTAGCTGATGCCGGAGCAGCGGGGCCGGGCTGGGGTCCGCATTCTGTCTCGAAACCGCAACCCGCGCTCCATTTTCCATCAAAAACCGCGTAATTCGGACCTCGGGGCTCTTCCATTCGTGCGGTTCTCGTCTACAATCTGGCGCGGCATTCGGTAGCTGCGGTTCGCGAGTGCCGTTGATAATCCCGGCTATTTCGACGGAGCATCCCGTGGGTTTGCGCGCCAGCCTGTGGAAGGACGATCTATCCCAAGTCCAGTTGAGGCCGCCGTTGTCGGTCCAGTCGCGAACGCCGTTGCGGTCGGCGATTGAAGCCATGCAACGGGCGGGCGTGGGGCACATCCTCATCTGCGACGGGGGACGGCTGTGCGGCATCTTCACCGAGCGC
>JACQVT010000582.1 GCA_016209665.1 Planctomycetota bacterium
GAGCACCTCTGGGCAGACGAGAGGAGCACTTTCCCACCTCATCTGGATGAGATTTGAGATACATCGTCCTTCCGAACGGAACAGACTACGCATCAGAACAGGGCCTCTCAATAATTACGGTTCTCCAGAAATGTCCTGAGCCATTGGTTTCTAAACTTGCTCATTTCCTGGAACCGATACTGTCTGGCGGCCTCTTCTGTCATCCATCTCGTCTCCCGCACCAACTGGCCGTACTTCTCCGCCACCGCTTGGCCGTAGGCTAGCTCGTCGGCTTCTGTCATTGTATACCATCTGCGGCGCCATCCACCACTCTTGCGGGGTTCACCAGTCTCGATCAGCCGATTAGCCGGGTTCCCGCTGATTTTGCCGGGAGACTGGACAGGCCTGAGGCGTGGGCGCCCGGCTTCGAGGACGATTTCCTGGTCGAGCAGAGCACTCTCCAGTTTCCGCTCGAAGGCAGTTTTGTAGCCCTGCGACCCCGTCGCCTTGCCGGCCGACAGGCAGCGATCCAGCAGCTTGCCGCCGGCATAGGTCGCGGCCAGCGGGGTGTAGTCTACTGACAGGTCTTCCAACCCATAGGCGCCGCCGAACTCGGTTGCTCCCTCATAGTAGTTGAGCGCAGGCCCCAACAGAGCATCGCCGGCCCAAAGCGGAAAAAGGGTCATCACTGATTTCGGCGGACCAGGGACGGAATGGGTCGCAACGAGCGCGCGGACAGCTCCCGTCGAGTCGAGGGAATAAGAGGTCATCACTCATCCCAGGCTGGTGACGGCCCCGGCTCTTCATCTGCGTCCATCGGCGAGCATCTGCGGTCGTGATTTCCTCTCCGGGTCCGCAGATTCCGCAGATTGCGCAGATTCGAGAATGGCCGGCAGACCGTCGTGCAAGGATAGAAGAATGGCCACGAAAATGCTTTTCCATACCAGCCCTCTGTATCGCTTTTGCCAGTTGGCCGGGCAAAGCGCGGGTGAGAGGCAGTGGGACCTGCTGCGACAGGAAGGCAAGCAGAAACACAGGGATCAGTAAGAAGCGGCCCGCCGGAGGATGGTCGTCGCTCCGGCGGGCTTTATTGGAGTCGGCTGCTGCGTTCGTGCAGCCACGTTTCGCTGCACTATGGCAGCAACCTCGTACATTCGCCAGATATCACTGATCACCTCCTTTCAAGGGGCCTACCCCTTCGGGCTCGCGGGAGCCTTCCGGGCTTTGACCCGTCCCCCGGCCGTCGCCGAAGGACACGCGCGACGCCGCCAGTGAGGCACTGAATCGACGATCGCGGCAGGAGACGTACCCGGCCGGTGAGTCCTCGCCCGTCTGTTTGAGGGGGCCGGCGAGATTCCGTCTGACCTACATCCTTAGTCTAGCCGCTGGACTCCGTTCAGTCAACCGGAAATGCTGGATTTCGGTCTACAGAACGGTATGATGGCTTCGCCCGGCGGGAGAGCGATCGGCCATGCGGCGTGCCGCCTGGACCTTGCGCAATATCCGCGCCAGGGGAGGCGGCCCGTCCCGCGTGGGCGGCCGGCCGATCTGGAAACAAGGCGGGCTGGAAGCCCGCCCCCCGCAAGGCCGTCGGTGGTCTGCGGCGGGTCGAGGTAGCCGGCAACCGCAAGGGACGGTTGAGGCAGAGGACGGCTCCGGCCCCGGTCGGAGACGAGGTCGGGGTTTCCTGAGGAGGGTGGATTCAAGCGTGTCGTGGGTCTGATCGCGCTGGCTGGTTGGTTCGCGGCGGGGGTCGTCATGGCGGCGGAGGTTTCGCCGGTGAAGCTGGTGCCCGGCGTCAGCGAGGTTCAGTGGGGCGAGGCGGCGAGCATCCGCGGCCCGGGGCTCATCCTGCTTTCCGAGCAGGCCAGCGCCCCGGAGCGTACCGCCGCTCGTTTGCTCTCCGTGCATCTCGAACGGCGGTTCGGCCACGAGTGGCCGGTCCAATCGGGACGGGACACACCCCGGCAAGGCCAAACGCGGATATTCCTGGGGCAGCGTTCGACGTTCGCGGCCCTGGACGCGATCTGCCGAGAGCAGAAACTCTCGGTCCCCCAGCAGCAAGAGAGCTATGCGCTGAAGGTCTGGGCGCAGGACGGCGCCGTCACCGCGGTGGTGGCGGGGGCCAGCGGCCGGGGCGCGATCTACGGCCAGGATACGCTGTTCCAGTTGTTCTCGGGCGAGGGGGCCGGTCTGGCGGTGCAGACGGCGACGATCCGCGACTGGCCTACGATTCCCCTTCGCGGCCGGCCGCACCCGCACTACCAGTATTTCTTCAAGACCGAGAACCTCGACCTCGCGGCAGTGTCGCGGATCAATTTCATCGATCTGCGCGACAGCATCTACGCTTTCGAGCCGGACGCCAAGCTCAACAAGGTGGAGATGGGGAAGGTCATCTCCGACGCGAAAGACCGCGGCCTGCGCGTCTACGCGGCGGTGAACTGCGGCGTGCCCGCCGAACAGCAGGACGCCGTGATCAGACTGTTCAAGGAGTTCATCGATCTGGGGGCCGATGGGCTGTGGGCCTCGTTTGACGACAAGGGGCCCGGCGCCGCTCCCCGCGAGATGGTGGCGCGGATTCTGGCCCTTGGCCGCGAGCACGGCATCACCGGCGATGCGATCGCTGTCACGCCGCCCAAGGGCGCGTACCAGGTCATCGATCACGCCTTCAACCGCGACGTGGTGGCCGTGCCGGGGATGGAGCAGGCCGTGTGGTACTGGACCAGCGTGCCGTGCGCCGAGGACTCGGCCGCCGGCGCCGCCATCGGGCTTCGGGTGCAGCCGTCGTGGTGGCACAACTGGCCGCGGTTCCGCGACCCGCCGATGTGCCTGGGATCGGAGCGGGAGCGGGGATACGTTCCCGTCATCAGCCTGGCGGAGGGTTGGAACCATCCGACCGATAAGGAGCTGACCGAGGCCGGACGCTACGTGCACGCGGTGCTGCCCTGGGACGGCACGGTGGCCGAGCAACACTACCTCGTGCCGGTGATCGGCTGGTGGAGCTGGCGGCCGGAGCGGCACGATTTCCAGGCGGTGCGGCGGCGAATATATGACATGGTATTCGGTCCGGCCCAAGTGGAGGCCGCGGTCGCGTTCGACGATACGCTCAACGCGGTTCGCGAGCGGTTTCGGTTCTGGTCGACGCACACCGAGTCGGCCCCGCAGTGTCCGCCCCGCCTGAAATCGCTCGACGACCGGGCCCGCACCCAGGCCCAGTTGGAGGAAATGCGGGGCAAGCTGGCGGGCCTGCGGGAGACTGCCGAGTCCGCCTCGCTGCTCGACCGGGAACTGCTCCGGCACGACTACCTGGAACCGATGACGCGCGAGGTCAAGACCGGCCTGGCCCTGGTGCAGGCCCCCTACCCGGAGTACTGGTGGCAGGAGCACCAGGACGGGGTGCTGGAGGCGGTCTACGACGGCGAGATGGCCCGGGCCGACGAACTCATCGGCGGCGTGCGCGAGCGGGTGCTCAAGGATGTTTCGGAGGTCCAGCGGTTGATCGGAAAGCCGGGGATGACTCGTGAGTACGCCGAGTGGTGGCGGACCCGGGCCAACGCATCGGCGAGCGGGTGGAAGGACCTGGTGGCCAAGCGTCAGGCGGCCCTCCGCGAACGGATTGCCGATTACGACAAGACCGTGGGCCGCGTCCGGGAGATGCTGTCGAACCTGGGCGACCCGCCGGTGCAGGTCGGGACGGGGCCGTGGGAGCAGCACAACCATGTGCTGGCGACCGTGGTGCCCGAGGCGCGGGAGCGGTTCTGGGGCGACTGGATCGGCGGCATTCACGAGTGGGGCGACCATCGCGTGGCCGTGTTCGCACTGGAACGCCACCTGCGCGTCAACGGCGACACGTTCTGCGAGCTGCCGGTGAACGTGCCGCTGTCGGGCCGGCGGGACCGGCTGGCCCTGGTGCTGTATCTCGCCAACGTGACCAAGGAGAGCTTTGGCTTCGGTTACTCGAAATGGCGCTGGTCGGGCTATCGCTCGCTCCGCCTGATGTGGAAAGACCAGGAACTGTGGAAGGCCGACATCGGCATTCCCCGGCCGACGGGCGAGTGGTTCGTCGTGGCGCTGCCGCCAATGCCCGCCGACCTGAAGAGCCTTCCGCTGCGCCTGCGGCTGGAAGACTACCGCAGCGCCAAGAACAACCTGGAGATCGTGTACGTCGGCCCCATCCGGCTGCTGGAGTTGGATCGACGGTGACGAAGTGAGACCGGGCTGCGCCCGTGAGAAGCGCGAAGTGAGAAGTGAGAAGCAGGAGCGGGGTGAGGGTTCGGGACCCGGGGCCCGGGGAAGCCAGAGAGTATCGGGGATCGACGACTGAGCCGGGGGAAGCCGAAATCGGGTTCGTTTTTGGCGGGGGGATGAAGTCGGGCTTGACGGAAACCGCGTTTTCGGGCTCGCCAGAGGCGAAATCCGCTGCGACGATTTGGCTTCGTTCCGCAGAATAGCATTTTTCATCTCTGGCCATCCGTTCTCCCAACGGCCGGGTACTGGGCGGTCGAATCAACAACATGAACGGTGAACCGGGGGGAGCGGGGCTCGGGACCCGGGATTCGGGGCCCGGGATTCCCGCCTTCGGTGGGCTCTCGCCAGGATGAAGCCCTTGGGCCCGGCCCGGCGGGTAGACTCTGCAGGGTCGGCGTAGTGAGCGGGTATAATCCGCCCGAGGGACTGGGAGTTCGGGACAGGTCCTTCGCGGGCGTGTGGACTCTGTCAGGTCAAGGCTTCCCATGACGGATCGGACCCGTCGACGCATTGCTGTCGGGGCGATACTCGCGGTGACATGCGCGGCGACGTGGGGGTGCCGGCGCCAGGGCGAGACTTGCTCGGCCGCGGCTACGTCCCCTTCCGCCGAGATCTCATCGGTAGCGGTTGGCGGTCCGCTGAGGCATGAGGCATATGTCTGGCAGCGGTCGTGGGGTCCCGAGGTCGGCGCGGCCGTCGAGCGGGCAATCAGACGACCCGTCTCCGCTACGGTACCGTCGCCTGGTCTGCCTGCCCCCAGACTCGATCGGCTAGTGGTGCTCGCGGCGGAGGTGACCTGGAACGGTACGCTCATGCGGGTGACGCGAGTAAGCCCCGATTATGAACTGATTCGGCGGGGCGCGGTGGAAGTGGGCATTGCCTTACGCATCGGTTCCTTCGGAGGGGCTTTCAGCGAGTCAGATAAGACGGCCTTATCCCTGGCTGCGTTGGCGGGCGAGTTGGTTCGGGCGGCCGAAGCGAAGGGGCTCATCGTTCGGGAACTGCAGGTGGACTTTGATTGCGCGACGGCCCGCCTCGATGGGTACAGGCTCTGGGTGCTGGCAATCAGGCATGCCACCGGCTCGGTACCGGTGACGATCACGGCGTTGCCGACATGGCTGAACGGGGCAGCCTTTCGGGCACTGGCGGAAACGGCGGGCAGGTACATCCTGCAGGTCCACTCGCTCGCAC
>JACQVT010000583.1 GCA_016209665.1 Planctomycetota bacterium
TCTTGAACACGAACTTGGCCGCGTCGGCGCTGACGTACAGCGTGTCGGGCGTGTTGTTGCCCAACTCGACGTAGCCGCCGGCGCCCGGAGCGAACCGCAGGTTCTCGCCGATCAGGAACCACCCGCCCTGGTTCGGCGTCGTCGAGTACTGGTTCTGGACGCTGACCACCTGGCCGTCGGCGTGCACGACCTTGTAGCGGGCTTCCGTCGTGCGGTTCGAGCCGATCTGGTAGAAGGCGTACACGTCATAGTAGCCCCAGCCGGGGATCTCCGGCGTCCAGCGGCAACGCCGGGTGATGCTGGCTTCGTCGATGTTGCCCGTGCCGGCGGTGTAGAGATAGTTGGTGCCGATCTTCGGCACCGCGGCGCTCGAACCGGTGGTCCAACTGCCGGTGAGCGTGCAGCCGGGGTCGGTGTTGTCGATGATGATGTCGGTGCTGGCGTCGGCGGTGGTCAGCGTCATGTCGGCGGACTGGTCCGAGCCGTAGGCGTTCGACGAGAGCGCCTGGTAATGGTAGGTCGTGTTCGGCGTCAAGCCGCTCAGAACCACCAGGTGGGCGGTGACGTTGCTCGAGTCCAGCGGCGTCTGGCTGCCGTAGCTCGAGGTGAGCCCGTACAGCACCTGGCTCGTCGCCGGCGCGTTGGTCGTCCAGGTGATGGTGGCCCCGTTGGTCGTGACGTTGATGGCCTGGACGTTCGAGATTTGCGGCGGGCCGCTGGTCGTGAACGTGAAGTCGCCGCTCGTCGTGCTACCGTTGGCGTTGGCCGAGATCACCCGGAAGTGGTACACCGTGTTGGACGCGAGGCCGCTCAGGTTGACGGCGTGGGTGGTGACGGGCGTGCCGTCCAGCGGCGTCTGGTTGCCGTAGGACGTGGTCGGGCCGTACTCCACCTGCGAAGACGACGCCTGGTCGGTGGTCCAGTTGACCGTGGCCGTGCTCGTCGTGATGTTGGTCGCGTTGACGTTGAAGATCGACGGCGGCGACGTCCCGCCCAGTTGCAGGTCCCGCACGTACATATTCCCCGTGACCGCTCCGATCGCGACGGTCGCGCTGCTCGTCGCGTCGGGATAGCCCGACTTGGTGGCGGTAATGGTATAAGTGCCGGGCGTAAGGTCGATGAAGGCGTAGAAGCCCGTCCCGTCGACGTACATGCTGCGGTTCTCGGGGCCGGTGATGCTGACCACCGCGTGGTCGGCCCATTGGCCGCTCGAGGCGTAGGTCGCGGTACCGCTGATGTGACCCTTGGTCGGGTTGGTCTTCCACGGCATCGGGGGGATGTCCGCCCACGTGGGCGTGACCTGCGCGACCAGCGACGGACTGAAGCCCGCCCACGTGCCCCCGGTGTACGGCACGCGGTACGAGTAGCCGGAGAACCCGTGGCCGTAGTTGCCCGCCGGCGAAGCGTCGCGGGTCATCTGCAGCTCGAGGATGGCGTTCGACAGCGAGTTCAGGTAGATGCCGGGCCCGATGACCATCTGCCGGTTGCCGTGCCGGTCCTTCTCGAAGTTCATCCAGCGCGTGTAGTCGTTGGGCAGCGAGGCCCAGTTGTAGTAGGTCATCGGCACCGCCATGTCGACGATGCCTTCTTGCAGCCACGAGTCCCAGTCGCTGTACACGTCGTAGTAGGGCCGGGTGCCCATGAACGCCGACCGCGTGGAGCTGCCGGGCGAGGGGTTCCAGGTCACGAACGAGCCCGACACCTTGACATTGGGCTTGACCGCCTGGACCTTGGCGTACACGCGCCGCACCAGGGCCGTCACCTGGTCGCGCCGCCACTGCTTGAACTGCTCGCTGCTGGACGAGGGCTGGCCGGTCAGGTTGTAACGGGTGTTGTAGCGGGCGATGCTCGTCGGGTTGTAGCCCTGGTTGTTTCCCGTGAACCGGATGTAGTCGTAGTGCACGCCGTCGATGTCGAAGTTCTGGACCATGTCCATGCACACGTCGGTGAGGTATTCCAGACATTTCGGGTGGCCGGGGTCGAAGGCGTAGTCGCTGGTCGGGTTGCCGTTGTTGTCCAGCGTGGCCCAGTAGTTGTCCGGGTCGCCCGGGTCGTCGTGCTGCGACCAGACCAGACCGCCGTTGGTGGCGAACGTCACCAGCCAGCAGTGCACTTCGACGCGCTTCTTGCCGCCGGTGGTGTCGTGGGCGGCGTTGATCATCGCCTGCAGGGCGTTGAAGTTCGAGGGCGTCAGGCCGCTCATGTAGGGCTCGCCGAGCGCCGACGGATAGCACACGTCGGCTCGCCGGCGCACCTCGGCGATGACCGCGTTGCAGTTGACGTTCCGCATGTCGCCGAAATCCGCGGCAACGCTGGCCTGACCGACCTTGCCGAGCAGCTTCTCGACCTCGCTCTGCGACCGGATTCCCGCGCCCCACGTATCCACCCAGAACGCCCGGTACTCGTCGGCCGTTGCCGAGGCACCGTACAACAGCGCGATCGCGCATAGCCAAATCGTCTGGCGAGCGGCAGACTCGCGTCCGCCGTGGGTCAGTCCCAGCATGAACAACCCTCCACCTTATACGTGGCCAGTGGTCAGAAACCGCGGTACGCCCCTGCCCTGCAAAGATCGACGGGTCTTGAGTGCAGGTTCAGCGTACTTACATAATTATAACAAGGAATGATGGCGGACTCCAGACCTTTATTGTGTCCGTAACTCCATCCAGAATAGGTAGTTATATCGCACGGGTCCTGATGGCGCGATCTGGTCTCCCGAAGACTTCGTCAGTCGGCGGTGATGTGGTAGCTCGGCAACGCCCGAGCGGCTCGCCGCCAATCGGACGCAGGTTCAGACGCTGTGGCAGCCTCGGTGACCGTGGTCCAGTCGGCGAGTGCCTGCCGCCAATGTTGCTTGAACAACCGCAACTCGCGCTTCTGCGTTTCGGTGGCGAACCCGTCGCACTGATGGTCTTCCCACAGGATGCCGGGCACGCCGCCCGCCTCGGCCGTGGCTTGCCACCACGGGTAGGCGGCCGTCAGCACGTGCATCAGATAGCCCTTCCGCGGCTCGGGGAGGTTGTAGTGCACTTGGTATTCCGTGCCGTACCGCGCGTTGATGGCGATGTCCCGCATGTTGTCGAACTGCGGCAGGTACGCCGGCACCACGCCCTGACTCACGGCCGCGGCGATCAACTCCCGCAGTTCCCTCGGCGTATAGGGGATCGTGGTGTAGTCCGAGTGCCTCTTGACCACGCCGGACTTCTGAATGATCTCGGCGATCAGGCCGCAGCGCCGTTGGCTGTAGTAGATGTGCCGAACGTGCGGGTTCGGATCGCCGGGATCCAGGCCGCCGACCAGCACGTTGGCCCCCTCCGTCCGAACGCAGATGGCCGCCTGCGGGATTTCCCCGCGGACCTGCTCGATGACGTCGCGGTAGTTTCGGAACCGCAGCTCGGTTCGGAACGTGTCGAGGTCCGCCACCGCGTCGTTCCAGTCGTGGAATGGATTGGAGGGGTTCGTGTACTCCCAGAGGTGGCCGAACCGATTGACCACCTGGTCCTTGTCGGGATCGATCTCGTCGAACGACTCGAACGACGCCCCCCATGCCGCGTTGACCGCCGCGATCGTCCGGTACTTCGCTCGCAGCCAGTCCCGCAAGGCCTGCGTCGTGCGCGTCCCGAGCGGAAACCGCGTGTTGACGTCCTGCCTGAGCCAGCCGCGGGTATCCTCGACGCTGATGGGCACGTCGCCGCCGGGCGACTGGTAGTACAGGTCGCCCCAGCGGTGGAACTGGTAGAGCCAGGCGGCAGCGCTCGCCGCCGGAAGCAGCGGATCGGCGTGACTGACCGCCTGGTAGCCGCCGAACGAAAACTGTTCCAGCGTCCAGGGCTTGCCCGTGATCCAGCCCGCGATGTCCTGGATGGTGCCCCGGTCGAACGGGTACGTGCCCCAACCCTCGACGAGCA
>JACQVT010000584.1 GCA_016209665.1 Planctomycetota bacterium
ACTACATCGGGGGCCGCGGGTGCGTGGTCCGGCATGGGTACATGGGCTACACCTGGGGCGCCCAGAGCCAGCGGCAGGACGTGGCCTCGGCCTGCAAGCCGTGGTTCAGCACGTTCCTGTTCAAGGCGGTCGAGGACGGCCGCCTGTCCAGCGTGGACGATCTGGTCGTCAACTGGGAGCCTTGCCTCAACAACATCAATCCAAGCCTGGGCTACAAGGACCGCAATATCACCTTCCGGCACATGGCGAACCAGATCTCCTGCTACGGCGTGCGCGAGAATCCCGGCACGGCCTTCGACTACAATGACTGGCAGATGGCATTGTTCTGGGACACGCTGTTTCTGCGGGTGTACGGGGCGACGTACTCCAACGTCGATGCCACGGTGCTCCACCCGTTGCTCACCGACATCCTCCAATGCCAGGACAACCCGACGATGACGGTCTTCGGCACGGCAGATCGGCCGGGTCGGGTGGGCGTGTCGGTCCGCGACTTCGCCCGCTTCGGGCTGCTCTACCTGCACCAGGGGAACTGGAACGGCACGCAGATTGTCAGCCAGGCCCACGCGATCATGGCCGTGACCAGTCCGCTGCCGAACTCGATCCCCCGCACGGCGGCTCAGGCCGCGGAGATGTGCCCGGGGGCACGCAGCATCGGCTCGGGCAGCATCCCCGACAATCAGACCGATCACGAGGGCAGTTACAGTTGGCTCTGGTGGACCAACGGGCTCAACCGCAGCGGCCAGCGCCACTTCCCCGACTGCCCGCTGGACACCTACGGTGCCTTCGGCCACGCGAACGGGCAGCGGGCGGTGGTGGTGATTCCCAGCCTCGACATGATCATTTCATGGAACGACACCACCCTCGGGAGCAAGGCCGGCAATCCCGGCGAGGCCATCAAGCGCGTGGTCGCCGCCATCCTGCCGGACACCCCGCTCATCAGTTTGAGCACCGCGAGCGTCGACCGGACGGTGGATTACGGGCAGAATCTGCCGGATGACACGTTCACGGTCGCCAACAGCGGGATCGGCACCCTCCAGTATGCCGTACAAAGCAGCGAGCCGTGGTTGGCCGTCTCTCCCCTGACGGAGTCCAGCACCGGGGAGGCTGACACGATCACCATACACTACAGCGTCGCGACGTTGCCGGTGGGCACCCGCAGCGCGTCGATCCAGGTGAGCGAGAACGGGAGTACGCCGAGTGCCGCCGGCAACAGCCCTCAAACGATCGCCGTCGCCGTCCGCGTGGTCAGCGTTCTGCCCGATCTCGACCTGGATGGGGACACCGACCAGTGCGATTTCGGCCTGTTCCAGGTCTGTCTCACCAGCATCGCCGAGCCACAGATCACCGCCGGATGCGAGGCGGCGAACTTCAACCACGACGAGCTGATCGATCAGCAGGACCTGGCGATTTTCCTGGGGTGCCTGTCGGGTCCGGGCGTGCCCGCGGACCGGACCTGCGACGATCCGTATCAGTGATGTGATGTCGCGAATCTGTGATACCATCTTGCTCGGCATGATCCTGGTCTGCACCGGCGGTTGCCTCGGCCAGCCGGTAACCGGACAGATCGTGGTCGACCCACAGCACCCCGCGTGGTTCATGTATCAGGGCGGTGGGCCCTTCTTCATGTGCGGCCCGGGTGACCCGGAAGGTTTCCTCTACCGCGGCACACGGAACGCCAACGGCTCGCGGAGCGGCGATCAGATGACGCTCATCCAGAAGCTGTCCGGCACGGGGGCGAACTGCATCTACCTGATGGCGATCCGCAGCCACGGGGGCGACGGCGACGCCACCCAGAACCCCTACGTGGACAGTGACCTGACCAAGGGCCTCGACGACGACATCCTCAACCAGTGGGAGACTTGGTTCACGGCCATGGATAACAGCGGCATCGTCATCTTCTTTTTCCTTTATGATGACAGCGCTTCGCCCTTCGGCAACGATCTGCCGGCCGGGGGACAACTCAAGCCGGCGGAGGCGACCTTCGTGGACGCGATGGTCAGCCGGTTCAAGCACCATCGGCACCTGATCTGGTGCGTGGCCGAGGAATACGGTGAAGCCCTGACCCCCGCTCATGCCGCCAAGGTGGCGGAACGCATCCATCAGCAGGATGACCGGCACCATCCGGTGGCGATCCATCAGAACAGCGGGACCTCGTTCGATTTCAACGGCAACCCAAACTTCCAGCAGTTTGCCGTTCAGTGGAACGTGAGCACGGCGGAGGAGCTGCACGCGGGCGCCTTGGCCGCACGAGCCGATGTCGGCGGGCTCGTCAACATCAACATGTCGGAGTTCGCGGGGGCAGACACCGGCGCGACGCTTCGCCGGAAGCTATGGGCCATTGCCCTGGGGAGCGCCTACGCGATGGTGCTCGACATGGACATCGCCTCGACGCCGTTGGCCGATCTTCAGGACTGCGGACGACTGGTGGCGTTCATGCAGGCGGCCCGCTGCAACGAGACCGTGCCTCACGACGAGCTGGCCCGCGAGGCCACGGACTACGTCCTGGCGGACCCCGGAAGTGTCTACATCGCCTACTCGGATACCGGCGGTCGTCTCGCCGTGTTGATGACCGCGGGACGATACCGGGTGAGGTGGTACGATCCGGCGTCGGGCAACTGGACGGACCAGGGTGTCCGGGCGGTCTCAGATGGCGCGCAGACCTTCGCGAGTCCCTGGGACGACGGCATCGAGGCGGCGGTCTACCTGGAGCGGGTCCTGCCGCCGGGACCGGCGAGCGACCCCGTGCCGCCGAACGGGGCAACATCCGTCGGCGTGCAGCCGGTGTTGAGCTGGACTGCGGGGGCGGAGTCCACCTCGCAGGCCGTCTACTTCGGGACCGTCAGTCCCGGTTCCTCGCAGGGCAGCCAGGAGGCTGCCAGCTATACGCCGGGGACTCTCCATCCCCGCACCACGTATTTCTGGCGGATCGACGAGGTCAACGTGTTTGGCACAACGATCGGTCCGGTCTGGAGCTTCACGACCCGCTTGTTGCCGGGTGACGCCGACGATGACGGGGACGTGGACCAGGAGGATTTCGGCCGGTTCCAGCAGTGTCTCTCGCCACCCGGCGCGTTGCCCATCGAACCGCAGTGTGCCTTCGCCAACCTGAACGGGGACGAGCTTGTGGACCAGGCCGATCTCGCGGCGTTCGTCGCGTGCTTCTCGGGAGCGGATGTTCCGGCCGATCCCGGGTGCCATTGATGCCCAGTCCGCAGCACGTGCTGCTGTTGATTCTCGCAACACGAATGACTTGGCGAATCACCACCCATCGCGCCGGCGAGACTGGGTGTGATCGCTGCTGGGCGGGCTCAATCAGCGCAGCTCGGATCGACGGGGGCATCGTCAGCGGTCACGCAACGTTGGAGGATGCCGAAGTCCTCCATGTCGACGTCGCCATCGCCGTCGAGGTCCGTCGGCCGGCAGCAGTCCGTGGCCGGGCCTCGGTCTGCGCCGGTCAGGCAGGACTGGAAGAAGTCGACGTCGGCCACGTTCACCGCCTCGTCCCAGTTGAAGTCCGGCCTCGGGTGATTGCTCGGCGGGCAGGACCACCGGGCGAGGTTGTGCACGCGGGCGCAGTCGGCATTCACGAAATCGCCGCCGACGTACAGGGCGCCGTTGAAGCCCGCCAACGCGTTGATCACGGCCGGCCGGGGGCCGCACTCGCAGGAAGGGAGGTGACACCAGCAGGGATCGGAGGTGTCATCGAGGATGCTGGAGGCGAGCGGCGACCAATGGCCGTTTCGCCAGCGGGCGACGTGTCTCACCTCGAGGGTGTCGGCCTTGGTGAACTGTCCGCCAGTATAGAGACTGGGACCGGAGCCGTCGTTGAACACCGTCAACGCCCAGACCGGATAATCGCCCAAGCCCTTGGCGAGGGCCGACCACAAACTGCCGTTCCACCGCGCCACGCGTCGGGCGTCGGGCAAGTTGCCGGCGCTGATGAAGAAGCCGCCCACGTAGAGGGCCGGTCCGGCCCCATCGTCGAACACCGTCAGGGCGTTGACGGTGCCGCTGGCGCCGGCGCCCAGGCCGGACCACGACGCTCCGTTCCAGCGGGCGATGTTCTGGGCCGGGCTGCTGAACAGTCCGCCCGCGTAGAGTTGGGGCCCGGTGCCGGCGTCGTAGACGGCCAGAGCCCGGACCATGGAGACGGGGGACTTCGTCAGGCCGTTGCCGAGCCGCGACCAGGCCGTGCCGTCCCATCGGGCAACGTTCTTGGCGTTGACGCCCCCGGCGCGCGTGAACTGACCTCCGGCGTAGAGGGCCGGGGCGCTCCCGTTGTCGAAGGCGATCAGCGCGAATACGCCGCCGTCGGTACCGCTGTCCAGGGGCTGCCAGTTCTCACCATCCCACCGGGCAATGTGGTTCACGGGCATGCCGTCGGCGGTGAGGAAGTCCCCACCCGCGTAGAGGGCGGGCCCGGTCCCGAGGTCGACAACGGCCAGCGTCCAGACGGTTCCGTCCAGGCCGGTGGCCAGACCGGCCCAGGAAGTGCCGTCGAACCTCGCAACGTGGTTCGCGGGAACGCCGCCGGCGGTGGTGAAGTCACCCCCCGCGTACAGGACCGGACCGGCGTCGGTGGTGGAGGACAGCAGGGTCCGGACGATGCCGTTCATTCTTTGCTGGGAGGTCTCGTTCGTCCAGCCTGGGGTGCTGGTTCGCCGGATGTACATCACCAGGATCGGCTGGTCTGCCTGGCGGGTCACGCCGGCCTCGGTGTAGCTGACGTGGATCGTGAGCGGCGTATCATCGACAACCGACGGGGGGGGCGCGTAGCTGCCCGGACCGGAGAACGCGCCGGGTCCGGCGGCGACCGACCAGTCGGCCAGGGCGGTGACGTCGCGGGTACTGCCGTCGTCGTAGGTCGCCATACAAGCATAGGTGACGTCTATGCCTTCGTCGACGGTCACGGGGCCGGCGATGGCGACGCTGACCAACTCGCTGGTCCGGGTAACGGTCAGGGTGTTCTGGCCGAGGACGTTCCAGGTGATGCTCAGCTCGCCCGCGGGCAGGTAGCTGACCTGATGGTTCTCATCGAGGAGCACAATGTCGCCCTGGTGGACGACCGCGAAATCCACCCCGTTGTCTTGCAGGCTGAAGTTACCGAGTTGGCGGCAATCCAGGACGATCCCCTTCTTGTGTATGTCGTGAGCGGTGGCGTCGGCGAGGGACACCGTGATTCGGCCGCCGACTGCGTCGTAATCCGCCCGGGTGACGTCCACGTGGACATCGACGTGAGACAGCCGGGGGATGGTGGAGTCATAACCGCCGGGGGTGATGGTGACGGTCCTGACCTCGTTGGGGCCCAGTTCCGGCAGCACCACCCGGTCGTTGTTCACGTAGATCTGGTAGAGCCCGTCGATGGTGGCCGATTGAACTATGTCGTTCAGCACGCGGAGGGTGACGCCCTTGATGGACTGGGGATTCCGATTCTCGACGGTGACGGCATTGTCCTGCTGGTCAGTGATGACCACGTTCTCGAGGTCGATCAGCCATCGTAACAGGTGCGCCGACGTATCCACCCAGATCAGGCCGGCGTTCTGTTGCTGTTCGAGCCAGGCGAAGACGTCGTCGATCTGCGGGTTGAGGGTATAGACTCCGGCGACGTTGGAAGAGTAATTGATATGGTCGTGTGTATAGACAATCGTGAATCCTTCGTTGGCGATCAGGCTCGCGAGTTCATCGATGTTGCCGCCGCCACCCCGGGTGAGGAACTCCGTTGCCCCGTTGCCATTGGACCGCATGTAGCCCCAGATCGGCTTTCCTGCGACATTGCGTCCGAGGATCTGGTTACTTTGGGGCAGGGGGAAGCCGCACGGAAACACCGGAGCGAAAAAGTTGCAAGTGGCCGAGAGGGCGTTGGTGCTCACGTTGAGCCAGATGAAGTCGAAGTTCCGCTCTTTGAGGAGGTCAAGCACGTAGTAACCGGTGGGGCTGTCGTTGGGGACGCCATTGACGGTGGGGAAGCATCCGGTACGGACGATATCTTCGGGGTTGTCGGGAGAGGAATGATCGACCCAGTGGTGCAACCCATAGTTGGTGATTAAATCATCCAGGGCCGGGATCATCATCTCCCGCGAATCGGCGAAGTTGCCCGGCGTATGCATGGCGATCTCGGTCCCGTGTGAATACATCAGATCGTACAGTGCCTTGGCCTGAGGGTGTTGGAAGTAAACCCCGCCGCCGTCCTCTGCCCGGAGATAGTACCAGGTGCATTTGGTGATCATCAGGTTGTGCCCGAGGATGCCCCGGGTCATGTAGTCGGGGGAATTGACGTCGCTGGTCCCGCAGAAGTAGGCCTGGGCCGGGCCCACGCGGAAGTCGTCGTCGCTGATGCTGTAGGCGAGGCGGAAGTCCCTGGGATAGCGGGATTTGATGATCTCCGGTGAACTGGGCGAAAAATCGAAGACGATCGTGCCTTGGACTTGTTCGCCGGGCTGGCGGGTCTGCTCCTTGTAGTAGCACAGGCCCCCATCCACGCCGTTGCGGCCGACCGTGGAGGCGAGCATGTGGCTGTCGACATGACGCATGAATGCGTCAAGGGATCCGGTGAAGGGCTCGGTCCGGATCACCTCGATGTTGTCGGCCCCGAGCCCATCCGCATAGATGCGGAGACCGGGCGTCTTCACCCGCCGGGCCGAGTAGCGAAGCGCCCGGCCACCGGAGACATACTGGGAAGTCGCCGCATCGAAGATCCGGCAGTCGGGACCGTGGTCGCCGAGTTTCCAGTCGTCCAGCCACAGCGTCACGGGTGGGGCGCCCGCCTTGGCGAGAATCCCGCAGTAAATCGTAGATATCCTGGTAAGATCGACTTCTCCGGTAGCGAGGCCGTAGCTGTTCTTGAAGTCCCAGACGACCGGGATCCAGGCGTTGGGCACCAGGTCAAGGGTCATGTAACGGATGTTTCCGGCTACGTCCTTGAGTCGTAAGGTGAACGTGCAGGAAGCGGACGAGCGGGCGGCGACGGTCATGTATCGGTATGGGGACACGTCCGAGGGAGTTCGTGTACTGCCCCTCGGGGAATACAGCGTCGTGTAGGCCTGAAGATACTGGTTCGAGGCGAGATTGATATTGCTCCATTTGAGGGAGGTCTCACCCTGGTATTTGACCGAGGTATCCAGGGAAACGTCACCGGTGTTGACGGGTGTCCAGTAGTCGCTGTTAGCGGTCGCCGTGTAAAGGCCATCCTGGATGGCGGTGGAGAATCGAACGTCGTCGAGGAGCAGGGTCAGGGCCGGGCCGGAGAAGTGCACGTTGTTATCCTGGATCGAAATCTGCAACTGATCGACGGACTGCGCGACAAAGCCCTGCTTGCTGAAGTCCCATTGGAACAGCGACCATTGGTTGGGTTGGAACCAGATACTGGTCGTGGAGGTGCTGGTGGTGCCGTGCTTCAACACGACCGAGAATCGGGCCCGGACGCTCGGAAACACCCAGAAGCTCAGGTGCGTGGCGCCCACGAATGATTGGGGCGGGAAAGACCTGTAGACACCTCCGTAATCCACACTGCCATCGTTGTCATCCACGCAGGTGACCTGAATCGCGCCGGTCCCTTCCCTGACGTTGCTCGGCTCGAGGGCGACGCTCGTGTTGGTGAAGACCTGCCAACCGGCGTTGGCGTCCATCGCGTCCCATTGAGTGGAGTTGACCAGGGTTGCGGGCTCCATCCGGTCGATCGCGGTGCTGATGAAGCTGCCGGGCAGACCGGTGCGGATGAGTTCGTTGGTGATATTGGTCCGCTGACGATAGGTGATCTGGCTGGTGGTGCGGACG
Organism: Planctomycetota bacterium; assembly: GCA_016209665.1. GTDB lineage: Bacteria > Planctomycetota > Phycisphaerae > UBA1845 > PWPN01 > JACQVT01. The sequence continues at coordinate 7,774 of JACQVT010000584.1, forward strand.
CGGCCACTCAGGCGGTTGAATGCATGGGTGGTCAGGAAGCCGGCGGTGGGTGAGTCGCGGGTGATGCTCAGTACCGCCTCGTCGCCATGGGCATCGAGGCTGGACGCGATCACAGGATACTGACTGGCTAGGATCGATGCCTCGTCATTGGTCTCCAGCTTCGAGAAAGGTCGACCCAGCCAGAGCCCGACATAGGTCTCGGCGGCGTTATCGACCACCAACCGGTTGTCGGCGTCGAAGAACTGGCACTGGCCAGTGGTCTTCGAGCAGACGGCCCGATAGCCCGTGCCCTCAATCACGTAGGATTGATCGTCCTCGAATGTCCAGGCCTCGGTACGGCCGGTCATCCACAGCGCGCACAGCAACGCTGTCCGCATCAGAGATACGCCATCAGACAAGGAAGGAAGCCTCCGCAGGACCCCGAGAGTCAGATGTGGTTTACGCAACCCTCAGCCTGACTTCGCCCGACACCTCCAGGCCGCAGCCATGGGCGCCAACACGACACGTCAAACCGACAGCAAGCGCTAGGGGGTGACCTTCCCGACGCCGCCCGGCGGGGGAAGGACGTACACCCCGTCAAGTCTCGGCAAGAACCATCACGCCGGAGTTGTACGTTTCATACAGTCATCTGCGACACAAATGTGACAACAATTTCGTCTTTAATGCTATTCTACAGACAATCTGGCATTTGTCAAGCACCAGCCGAGGAGGGTCGACCGCAACCCGCAGAGCCAGCAAGAGTTGGCGATTCGATTTCCGCATTGGGTGGCACTCCGGGTGCACGGCAATCTCCGCGAGGTGTGCCCTCAAACCTGGGTCCAACATTGTCGGGCAAGCTCACCGCGCGTACCGGCTTGTGGATGGTCGGCGAAGCCATAGAATGACCGCACGAGGAGTCGGACGGTGAAGGATTCGAGGGACCTCGCGGGTCTTACCCCGCAGCGATCGATGGATTATTCGGGTCGCCCCATCGGGCCGCTCAGGCTGGCCCGAGCGATGTCCATCAACATCCTGGCCGGCTCGTCTATCCTGATGGCCCTGGCCGTCCTGTGGCCCAATGCCGCCATCACCGTCGTCTTCCTGAAGGAGCATCTCGGCGCCAGCAAGACGCTCATCGGTCTGAATTTCACGCTGGTGGTGGGGGCGACCGTGTTCGCCCTGCCGGGGGCTTTGCTGTTCAGTCGGCTCCGCCGTCGGCGCGAGGTCTGGATCATCCAGACGACCCTGGCCCGGCTGTTCATGTTCGGGCCGGCGATTGTCGCCCTGCTGTCCGATCGGACGGAGTGGCAATCCTCTCTCGTCTGGATTTTGATGCTCTGCCTGTTTTGCGTCCAGGCGGGTGGGGTGTTCAC
>JACQVT010000571.1 GCA_016209665.1 Planctomycetota bacterium
ATGCTCAATGGGTCGCTTGGACATGGCAAACTGCAAATGTCGAATTGCACATTGACCGGAGCCCTCGTTGCGCCGCGCCGCGCGACGATTCAGCACGCTGCCACATTGGCCATCGCGGGGTTCTCTCACGACTTCGTCAACGGACCACTACTCCTTGGTCCTTGGTTCTTGGTCGGGGTCGACATCGTCCAGGGTGCGTAGTGTCTCGACGATCTCCACGCCGGACATGTGCGCGCGGCGACCATGCACGCCGCCGAAGCGGGCATAGAACCGGTTCAAACGCTCGTCCTGCGCATCCACGGCGCCCTGGATGCGCGCGAACCCGAGCCGCCGGCAGAGCGGAATCACGAACCGGATCATGCGCGAACCGCAACCGCCCCCCTGGCGATCGGGATCCGCATAGAGCCAGATGAAGCGGATGGTGGTGCTCCGCTCTTCCGCGCCAAGCTCGAGCAGCTTCTCGTACCCGTGGATCGCCCGCAGGTAGCGCCACAGGCCCACGGGACCGAGCCCCAGGAGCAACCCACCCAGGAACCGGGCGGTGTTGCCGACGGTGGGAAAGGCGACGGTGCCGAGGGTCGCGGCCGCGTGCAACTCCCCCTCGTGGGCCACGCCGATGGCGAACGCCTCCCGGTCCCGCAGGGCGACCTTGCAGAGGGCACGCCAGTAGTACTCCATCTGCGCCGTGGACAGACGCAGAACGGCGGTGAATGCGGGTGTGTCGCGGGTGACCTTCATCGACAGACTGACGAGCGACACCTCGTCTTCCGGACCGAGGAAGCGCACGGTGTAGGAGGACCCCTTCTCCCGCTGCCGCCGGTTGAAGGAAAGAGCGGCCTGCTCCATCTCCTGACGCCGCCGCGCAATGTCGCTCCAGGTTGCGGGAAAGCTCGTCACGGTGACTCCACCCAGGGGAACGTCCGCACGCCGGCCGGAGAATAGCAACCGCCGGGAAGGCAGGTCAAGGCGACTGCGGAATGGATGCCGCCGCATCTCCAAGATGCATGGCCCAGTGGACCTTCAAGCTTGTTTCCGTAGGTTGAGGCGTGGGGCCTGGGTGCGCGGGCCTCTGGCCCGCAAGAGAAGGGGGCGGACGGGACGTCCGCGCACCCAGGGTACCGAGAGCGACACGCACCCAGTGACTCGAGCTTGAAGGCCCAGTGGCACTCCGGCAGTCCACGATTCTTGCGCCTCGCGCCGGGCCCGGCGTATCATCGCATGCCATCCCCTTGGAGGACTTTCCCATGGCCGATATGGACGTGATCGACTACCAGATCTTCGGCGACGACATGCAGTACATCGAGATCGAACTGGATCCCGAGGAGGCGGCGGTCGCCGAAGCGGGCGGGATGATGTTCATGGAGAGCGGCATCGAGATGGAGACCGTGTTCGGCGACGGCTCCAAGCAGCAGAAGCAGAGCGGCTTCCTGGGCGCGCTGATGAGCGCCGGGAAGCGCTTGATCACCGGTGAGTCGCTGTTCATGACGGTGTTCATCAACAAGGGACAGGGAAAGAAGCGGGTCGCGTTCGCGGCCCCGTATCCCGGCAAGATCATTCCGGTACACCTGTCCGAGATGGGCGGTGAGTTGGTGTGCCAGAAGGAGTCGTTCCTCTGCGCCGCCAAGGGGGTGTCGATCGGCATCGCCTTCCAGAAGAAGTTCGGCGTGGGGTTGTTCGGCGGGGAGGGCTTCATCATGCAGCGGCTCACCGGCGACGGCTGGGCCTTCCTGCACGCCGGTGGGACCACGGCGCAGCGCGATCTCGAGGCGGGCGAGACCCTCCGGGTCGACACGGGGTGTCTGGTGTCCTTGCAGCCGAGCGTGAGCTACGACATCCAGATGGTGAAGGGGATCAAGACCGCGCTCTTCGGCGGCGAGGGCCTCTTCTTCGCCACGCTCACCGGCCCCGGGCGCGTTTGGCTCCAGTCGATCCCTTTCAGCCGGATGGCGGGACGGATCTACGCGGCGGCGCCGCAGCGCGGCGGCAGCAAGGAGGCCGGGTCGATCCTGGGCGGGCTCGGCGGCCTGCTCCAGGGCGAATAGCCGTGACTCCGGCGCGACGCGCCCGCGGCTTCGCACTCCTGGTGCTGGCAGCCGCCGTCGGGGCGGTCGGCGCGTGCGGCGCCTGGGCGCCGGTGCCCACCACGGTGGAGACCGTCGCGGGCGACACGTACGCCTCCTTCCAGCCGGTGACTGCCGCGCAGCACCTGCTGGAGGGCGTGCGCGCACGCGAGCGCGACCTGCTCGTCTACGCCCGGGATGGTCGCGTGAAGGACTTCTCGGCCGATGAAGCCGATCGCGGGACGATCCTCCGGTTCGAGCCCCCGGCCGACGTCGCCGAGATCGTCGCTTGCGGTCTGCTGGCCCCGAAGATGAGGATCTTGCGCACTCCCCCGGCCGATCCCGTCCCTCCGCGCCCGCCGGACCCACGCCGGCTCGAGGACCTGGGCGAGTTCAAAATCACCTTCTACTGGGTCGCCCTCGAAGAACCGGCCAAGGACGAGCCGGCGAGCACTCCCCTATACGACCCGGACGGAAAGGAGATCGGGCGGTTCACGGACTCGTTCGTGCGGCGGGTCACGATCGAAGGCACCGGCAAGCTCCGCGACGGCCGCGTGATCAACGTGTCCGGCCGCAAGGGGACGTTCGAGGTGGTTCGCTGCCCCAACGGCCTCGGCACCGGCGGCTACCACCTGATCC
>JACQVT010000043.1 GCA_016209665.1 Planctomycetota bacterium
GGCCGAGCGGACGGCCGCCGATCTGCTCGCGGGCGTGGACGCTGGCGCCGTCCGCCAGCGGTTGGATGCCCGGTTGGGGGCGACCTGCCTGGCGGGGGGCCTGACGATCGACGGGCCGGCGGGGGCAGCGTTCGATTCGCCGGCCTACCGCGAGCATTGCCGGCAACAGGCCGCCATCGAGACCCGGGAACGGCACGCGGCGGCCCGCACGCGGGTCGAGCAGGCGCTGGCCCAGGCCCACAAGGAGCGGCTGACGCACCTCGCCGACGTGATGCAGCAACTGCACAAGGCGTCCGAAGCCCGCACCGATCTGTCGATGGCCGATCTGCTGCGGACGTTCGGCGATGCCGAGCGCGTCGAGATGTATGCCGCGTTGTGGCATCTGTGCCCGCCGGTGCGTCGGGCGGCGTGCGTCGCGGTGGTGTCGGGGCAGGAACTCCTGCTGTTCTCGCCGTCGGACTTGCCGCAACCGGCACGACGCGTGTCGCTGCCGGACGTGCTGGGCCCGCTGCGGTCGGTGTCGGTCGACGAGCGATCGCTGGAGGCGGACCTGGCGATGGTGGGGGCCCGACTGGGCGTGCACCTGGTGGATGTGCGAACGGGAGACGTGACCGCGAGTCTGTCCGCGGCCGAGCCGACCGAGAGCCTGTCCCAAAACCCGTGTGGGACCGGCTTCCAGCCGGTCGGATTTCAGGGTTTTGGGATCGGCTCTAAGGACGTGGAGGTCCGCGGCGGCGTCAACGCGACGGCCATGAGCGACGACCGCGTGTTCGCCACGCATTCGGAATTGGGCGTGCTCGCCTGGCCGCGGGGTACACCGACGCCGCCCGTCGAGCGGTTGTTCGCTGCCATCACCGCGGGGGCCGACGCAGTGCGGTGCGCCCGCTTTGCCGAAGGATATCTGTGGTTCACCGCCGACGAAGCCGTCTGGTCCCAGCCGCAAGGCGACCAGCCAACGAGGTACCCGGGCAGCAAGGAGAGAATCTCCGCCCTCGCCGTGGCCGCCGGCACCTTGTACGTCGGCAACGGCGTCGGCGAAGTCCTGGCCTGGGACGTGGGCGACCCCGAGTCGGCCCGCATCATCCGCAGTGCCACGGGCAGGCCGGTCGAGTCGATCGACGTTTTGGAAGCGGGGGCGATCCCGCATTTGATCGTCGCCGATCGCGGCAGCGCCCTGCTCGCGATGGTCCTCGAGGACAACTACGTCCGGCGCTACGAGAGCGGCGGAATGCCGATCCGCCGGGCCGCCGTCGCCGACGATCTCTTCGTGGCCGTCAACGACAACCGCGACCGCCTGATCGCCTGGGACCCCGCCCGGCCGAACCAGCCCACCGCCGTCGTCGTCATCCCCCATCTGACCGGCACCACGATCCAGGACGTATGCGTCGTGCCCTCCCGAGCGAGTCCCAGCTCACCTTCGGGCGTTGAAACGTAGCGGCCGGCGCCCCGCCGGCCGTTCGCCGTGGGAGGAATCCCGCGATGACGCCGGACGCTTCTATCACGGGCGCGCAATTCATATGGAATCTGCACCACACCCGACCGCTCAGACACGGACCGGCTGCCCGAGACTCACGGATGAGAGACGTCTGGGACAGCCTCGTCCGAGCCCATACACCTGGCCGACGAGCGACTGCGACTGAAGTCCGCGCCGTTGCCCAGGACCGTATCCTCGATACCCGTGTCCTCTGTATAGCCTTACGGTTTACAGGGTTGTCCTCCGCATGGTTCGGTCAATGGCTGAGCGGCCGCCTTGCGGGAAGCCACTGACTGTCATACATTTGGGGCCCGTAGGCTACCGCGTATTCGGCCGATGGCGACACAGCCGAGAGCGCCCAGACCCTTGCGGCCCATGAGTCGCTTCGGACCACGACGCTGTACGACCGGACCAGCGATGAGATGAGGCTGAGCGAGATAAAGGGGATCGCGATATGAATGCCCCAAGCTCTGGGCCCAACCACGAGTGACACCATGCTGGGTAGGCATCCGCGCAGCCTGACGGGGGTAGGATGAGAACCTGAATGGCACGACTGGCCTTCAAACCTGATTCATCGTTCTTTCGGAAGATCGCGATGGGAGCGGTTGGGAGTCGCGCGGTCTGCGCGGACCTGCACAAGCTCGGGCACCGTATGGCGGAACTCGAACGCGGGTCCACCGATACCAAGCTCTGGAAGGACGTAAAACGCAAACGCGTTCGCATCCCCGACCTCGTCTGCACCCGTTGTGGTCTTCGAATTGAGAGCCGAGCCAAAACGAGTCCTGAACTCTCGATGTCTCACAGTCCGGCCGAAGAGGCTCGGGCGTGGGATTTTGGCATGGTAGATCGAGACCTGATCGCGTTTCCAGTGTGCGAAGCAGCGGAAGAGACCTATTGGAGCACTGGTCGTCTGTCCAGTGTTCTCTCGTATTGGCACGAACGCAATTGGGTTCGCTGGCAGCCCAAGGAATGCATCAATTACTTCGAGGTTCGGGCCTTCCGAGCCACGCCCCACTTGAAGAGCAGCACCAAGGGTGTAACCGAGGGATCCGAAACCTCGATCTCTTGGGGGGCCACATTCTCATCGCGAACCGGCGTGGTGGAGGTGGTAGCCGACGATCGGATCACTATTCGTCGAACATCAGACGACCACCGTCACACTTGGCGGCTCGGTAGCGGAGTGAAACCTGCGGTCCAAACCGGGGAGACAGTCCTAGAGAATCAAGTCATCGCCTGTGCGGTGGAGCCGATACCTCGACAGACCCTGCGCTGTCAGGGCGAACTCCCGAACGATGCGATCGGCGAGATGCTCTCATCGCGCGAGCGAACCCTGCGTTTCACTGGTGTCAAACTCGCCCGGCTCCGCCACGACCCCGGCTTCGAGGCTCAGGTTCGCGATATCGCAGCCGACCAGGATGAGGACGCCTCTATCCGACTTGAAGGAGCGTCATATCTCACGGCCGTTTGCGGTTCCAGGCTTCAGCAGCTCTTCTCGCCCTATCTCTGCAGCGCTGATCCGCAGACCCAGCTTGAGGCCGTGATCGCGGCCGGGGAAGCCGGGACCCCGGAGGCCGTGGAGGTCCTCGGTCAAGTCATCGATGCAGTCGATTGTCCCTTTTTTCTGCGGACTGCGGCCGCATGGTCACTCGGCAAGGTCGCTTCGCCCGAGGCTGTTAACCGTCTCATCCGTGCCTTCGCTGACGTCGATCATGGTATTCGGCAGGAAGCGTTGGATGGCATCATCTCCATAGGAGGCCCTGCGATCCCGCTCCTGCTATTGGGACTCCGCGAGGCCGACGACTCCATTGCCGCCGGCTGTGCCGAATCCCTTCGCCAATTGCCCGAACTCCCAGATGAGGTGGTGTCCACCGTGGTTAGTGACCTCAAAACCGGCGCGTCCTCACCATGGGCTACCTGGCTTGTCGGTATGCTTCCGCGTGAGCGAGTCGCATCTGCTGTTGCTGATCTACAGTCCTCAGCCCCCGATTTGCACTATGCCGTCAGCCTCTTGTGGAGTTTCGTTGAGAGTTGGATATCGCGCCGATGGGAGACTCAATCTCTCCCGCCGCAGGAGAAACTACGTGGAATTTGACCTTCCTGAATCCATGATTGCGTATCGTACTCGGCTAGGCGTCCAAGCGTGCAGCGACAGCAGGGATATCCTCCGTCTACTACCTGCGAAGTCCATCGACCTGATCATCACGAGTCCACCGTTCGCCTTGCTCCGAAAGAAAACCTACGGCAACAAAGACCAGGACAGTTACGTCAATTGGCTCCTGGAGTTTGGCCAAGCCGCCTTGAAGCCTCTTAAAGATACGGGCAGCTTTGTCCTCGACCTCGGCGGCGCGTATCAGCGAGGTAAGCCTGTCCGCTCGCTCTACAACTTTCGTGTCCTTATCGAGTTCTGCGATGCTCTCGGCTATCGTCTTGCCGAGGAGTTCTTCTGGTACAACCCGGCCAAGCTTCCTTCGCCAATTGAGTGGGTCAACAAACGTAAACTGCGGGCGAAGGATGCCGTCAACACGGTGTGGTGGTTGTCCAAAACCGATAATCCCAAGGCTGACGTAACTCGGGTGCTGACAGCCTACTCTCATCGCATGAAGACGCTGCTGAAGAATCCTGCGAAGTTCTACACGCCCAGGGAACGGCCATCGGGCCACGACATTGCGGACAGCTTCGGCAGGTCCGGCAACGGCGGCGCGATTCCATCAAACCTTCTCCAAATCCCGAATACCGACAGCAACTCGCACTATTTACGAACCTGTAAGGCTTTGGGCCGCGGGAGCCATCCTGCTCGATTCCCCGCGGACTTGCCTCGCTTCTTCATTCGCTTCTTGACAGACCCGGGAGATTTGGTCGTCGACATCTTTTCCGGATCAAACACGACCGGCTACGTCGCCGAGGAACTCGGTCGACAATGGTTAAGCGTGGAAATCGATCGGCATTGCGCGGCACTGTCTGTCGTCCGATTCATGGAGTCCGAGAACACCCAAATGATCCGGGATCACATCCATGCAATCGAAGCTGGCCACACCATCATGCTTAAGGCCCCGCGTGTCAGTGCTCAACCTGCACTGTTTTACTGAGCCGCACGATTGTCGCCAGCGGCGGAGCGCCGAAGGTTCGCGCGGAAGGCGTCGGGGCCGACCTGGTCGCGGGTCGACCGCAAGGAGTCGCGGAGATTCCCGGAGGCGAGCTTGAGGTAGGCGTCGTCGTCAAGCGTGGCTGGCATCATGCCGCGTAGTTTGTAGCACCTCCGCGCGAGCGTTGACCACTGCGGGTACCTACTCACAATCGATGCAAACACCTTCGCACGTACCCCAAGCACAGGCGGTCTGGTCCGGGCATACGCTCCCGCAGGCGCCGCAGTTGCCGCTGTCCCACATCAGATCAACGCACGCCCCACCACAGTCCGTCAGCCCCGAGGGGCAGGGGCAGTTCGGATCGGCCGGGTTGTCCGTACCGCTGTAGCAGCGCTGGAAGGACCCGAAGTCGTCGCTATCCGCGTCGCCATCTGAATCCGCGTCGGCCCGCAGGCAATCGCTGCTCCCGTCGTGCGAGATCGAGGGTCCCGAGCCGCATCCCTCAAAGACCTCGAAGTCGGCCAGGTCCACGTCGCCGTCGCGGTCGAAGTCGAAGCGGATGAACGGCGGACATCCCGTCGCATCCACCGTTGCACCCGGCACCGTGTTCGGGCACAGGTCGGACCCGTCCTCCACGCCGTCGCCGTCCGCGTCCGCCACGCCGCAGTCTACGGTCACTTGAATGAAGTAGGGGAAGGAGTTGTCGCCGAGGTTCCAAGTGGCGCCCGCGTCGCTTGAGTCCGCGAAATTACCCAGGATGCCGGGGCCGGTAAAGAGGTTCGTGTCCGCATACGACCAGTCGTACGTCCCTGCGTTCGACGAGCCCAGCACGAACCAGTACGTCTGGGAAGCGAGCAGCGTGACCGCGCCGTCCGGCGTGAACAGTCGCGCACTCGTGGCCCCGGACATGTCAGGGGCGGTGAAGGTGGTGAGCAGGCCGCCGGGCGTCACGTCGATCCCCCCATTGATGTCGGCCTTGCGCAGCTCGGCCACCACCTGTGGAGAATCCGCGCCGTTGCCGACGATGGCCTCGATGGAAACGAGCCGGCGATCGTTGGCGTCGGGCTGGAACGCTTGGGCCCCCCAGTATTGGGGGTTGGCAATCGGCGTGTCGGCGCGAAACGGCTCGCTCAGGTTGCTGACCAGCACGGGCTCGTTGCAGCACGAGGTCGCGGTGCATTCCGAGTTGTCGCCGAGATAGGTCCCGCCGAACTCGACTTCACAGTTGAGGAGATCGATGTTGGGAATGCATGCGCCGCTGCCCAGGCAGCACGCCCCGGTGGGCAGGGCGTAGTTGACCTGAATGAAGTAGGGGAAGGAGTTATCGCCGAGGTTCCAAGTGGCGCCCGCGTCGCTTGAGTCGGCGAAATTACCCAGGATGCCGGGCCCGGTATAGAAGTTCGTGTCCGCATACGACCAGTCGTATGTCCCGTCATTCGACGAACCCAGCACGAACCAATACGTTTGGGAAGCCAGCAGGGTGACCGCGCTGTCCGGTGTGAACAGTCGCACACTCGAGGCCCCCGACATGTCCGGGGCGGTGAAGGTGGTGAGCAGACCGCCGGGCGTCACGTCGATCCCCCCGTTGATGTCGGACTTGCGGAGTTCCGCCACCACCTGTGGCGCGTTCGCGCCGTTGCCGACGATCGCCTCGATGGAACTGAGCGGGCGGTCGTTGGCGTCGGGCTGGAACGCTTGGGCTCCCCAATACTGGGGGTTGGCGATCGGCGTAGCGGCACGAAACGGCTCGCTCAAGTTGCTGACCAGCACGGCTTCGGCCAACGCGGAGGAAGACCCCGCGGCGGCGATCGCCAAAAGCACAGTACTCAGCAGCCGACATCGGTACATAGTCATGGCACAGGATCCTTTTTCTCAAGCTGAACCGGCGGTGCAGCAGTCGACGCCACATCGCGTAGCTACCGCTACAAGCCCGAGGGAGGCGCGTTACAACTCACCATCAACGGAAGGGTCATGACCATAGCCTTCCCTCCGGGTCTCCAGCCTCTCGGCGCGGGGAACCTGCTGGACAGAGGACCGCTCCCTTCCGGTCCCAGGACCCTGGGAATTGACCCGCTAGGTTCCTTATAGGTACGACGTCCACTGGTAGCCATGACAAAATCCGAATTCTTGGGTGGTCAGACCCGCCTGCCGGCTCATAGGCGTTTAGAGCCTGCCAGCCGATGGATAGTCCCGGCGACTTGGTGAGAGCCGGGGATGGTTTGGGTGTAACTCGCCGATCGCGCCACATGCGGTCTCGGAAGGCGAGGAGCCGCCATAACCCTTTGGACAGCACGATGCGGTCGCCTTCCGCCGGGCGATGCCTAGTCGTCGTAGACCGGGGTGCCGTAAGTTTTGGCGGGTTTGGTGGCCAGGGCGGTGTCGATGGAGGCGATGACCCAGCCGCCTGGCTGGCGGGCGAGGAGCATCTGCTGACGTTCGTTGCGGTCGGCGAAGACAATCTCGACTTCGAGGGTGACGAAGTCAGCACCGGCGTCAGGCCGACGGGTGACGGCCAGGCCCTTGATGCCGGCGGCGGAGCGGCGAAGATTCGCGCGGAAGGCGTCGGGGCCGACCTGGTCGCGGGCCGAGCGCAGTGTGTCAAGAAGGTTGCCGGAGACGAGCTTGAGGTAGGCGTCGTCGTCGCCGCGGCCGGCGGCATCGAAGAAGGCTGAGACCGTGTCCTCCGGCGTCTTGGGCAGTTCGTCGCGGCGGCGAAGCACCACGGCCAGCACGACGATGCCGAACACGACCACGACCTGCACGGCCCGACGCTTCATTGGCCGGGGCCCTTCTGCTGGGACTCGATCAAGCCGAGGTCGAGGTCGCGGCCGGCATCGGCACCGACCACGATCTTCTTGAGCCGCGGCAGGACTTCCTCCATCGTTTCGAGGATGAGTCGCCGCATGGTCAGCTCGCGGGCATCGGAGGCCTCGGCGGCCATCTTGCGGAAGCGGTCGGCGTCGCCCCGGGCCTTGCGGATGAACTCCTCGCGGGCGGCCTCGGCGTCGACCACGATGCGCTGGGCCTCGCCGCGCGTCTGCGGCAGCAGGCGGCCGGCGTAGCCGAGGGCCTCGTTGATGGTGCGTTCGCGGTCCTCGCGGGCGCTGGTGACGTCGCGGAAAGCGGGAGCGACCTCCTGCGGCGGAGTGACGCCCTCCAGCGAGACGGACATGATCTGCACGCCGGCCCCGTAGCGGTCGAGGGCGGCTTGGCCGAGCAGCCTCACCCGGTTCTGCACGGCGATACGCTCGACGGTGAGGATGTCGTCGACGTTCATGGCGGTGATGATGGAAGACAGGGCGTCGCCGGTGACGTTCTCGATCAGGCCGGGGACGCTGCCGACCTTGAACAGGTACGAGCGGGCGTCGAGGATGCGGTACTGGACGACGGCGGCGATCAGCACGAGGTTGCGGTCGCCGGTCAGACCCTCGGACTCGCGCGGCTCGCCGACCCGGCCGAGGGCCCGATCGGCAAGGCCCACGCCCACGCCCACGCGTTTGAGTTCACCCATCTTCACGCGGGTGACGCGGTCGATGCCGTAGGGCAGGCCGACGTGCAACCCGGGCCCCCACATCTCGGGCAAAGCCCGGCCGCAGCGGCGGACGACGGCCTGCTCGTTGGGCTGGATCGAGTAGATGCCCGTCGCGAGATACGCCGCGGCCAGCCAGGGCAGGACGGCCTTGACGTACCGGCCCGGCGGACGGTGCGGCCGCGGCGGGCCGCGATGGTGATAGTGGGGCAGCGGTGTATCGCGATGTACGTGCATCCGTCTCGTCCGTTACCAGTGCATCCCGGGGCCTTGAAGCCGGACCGGCTGGAAGCCGGTCCCACACAAGCTGGAAGCCGGTCCCACATGGCCTCAGGATGGGCGGCTATTTCGTTGCCGGCTTGTCCTCCAGCATCGAGCCTCGGGTCAGGAACTTGAGCAGATCCGAATCGGCCGACAGCAGGATCGTCGTCTTCTCGTCCAGGAACTTGCGGTAGGCCTCCAGCGTCCGCAGCAGTTCGTAGAACTTCGGGTCCTGCTTGTGGGCCTCGCTGTAGATTCGCGTGGCCTCGGCTTCGCCCTCGCCGCGCATCTGCTCGGCCTTGGCGTAGGCGTCGGCGAGGAGGATCGTCCGCTCCTTGTCGGCGGCGGCGCGGATTTTCATCGCCTCCTCCTCGCCCTCGGCCCGGTAGCGGCGCACCATGCGGGCCCGCTCGGCCCGCATCCGCTGGAAGACGCTGTCGCGGACCTGGGCGGGCGGGGCGATGCGCTTGAGACGCACGTCGACGATGTCGATCCCGTAGGCCGACCGCGACCGCGCGGCGCACCGACCGGCCACGGTCTTCATGATCTCGTCCAGCCGGTGGACCTTAGGATCGACCGACAGCATGGCGTCCAGGGGGCTGCGGCCGATCTCCGCCGCCAACTCCGACCAGACGATGTCGTGGATGCGGGCCTCGGCGCCGGTGAATTCGTTGACCGCCTCGATGAACCGGCGAGGCTCGCCCACCCGCCAGCAGACGAATGCGTCGAGGTCGACGTTCTTCTTCTCGCTGGTCAGAAACTCGGACGGACGCGGGTTGTAGATCTGCAAGCGCCGGTCGATGCGGATGAGCGACTGATAGGGCGGCTTGACGTACAGGCCGGCGGTCTCAAGCGTGCGGACGGGCCGGCCGAACTGCGTGACGATCACCACCTCCGTCTCATCGACGAAGATGAAACTGCGGACGGCCGCCACGACGGCCAGGATAAGCACGATCAGGATGATCCATCGACGTTTCATGGTCTTGGGTTCTCCCCGGTTGGGGTGACGGGCGGGGTCGGTTCCGGCATCAGGCCGGGAGCGAAGCTGCGGACGCCCTCGCCCTCGAGAAACAACCTCCGATGGCCGCCGTCCAGCGCGCGGTCGAGAATGATCTTGCGTCGGCCCGCCAGCAGTTGCTCGATCGTCTGCAAGTAGAGACGCAGACGGGTGAGTGCCGGGTCAGCACCGGCGGCCTTGGCGATCGCGAGTAACCGCCCGGCGCTGCCCTGGGCCCGCCGCGTGCGCTCCTCGCGGAAGGCCTGAGCGGCGAGCACCTTCTCGTCGGATTGACCGCGGGCGAGGGCCTGGGCCTCGAACTGGTAGGCCTCGGCCTCGTTGATCTGGGCTTCCTTCTCTTCCTGGGCGCCGGCGACCTCGCGGTAGGCGGGTACGACCTCGACGGGTGGATGCACATCACCCAGGCAGACGTCTTCGATCCTCAAGCCGGTGCGGTACTCGTCGAGGGCGGCGGCGATCCGTTCGCGGATAGCCGCTTCCAGCTCCGCTCGCTGTGACGCCAGGATCGCCTCGCTCGACCGCCGCGACATCTCCGCCCGCAGGCCGGCCTCGGCCACACCCCGCACGAGGGCGTCCCACTTGCTCGTGCCGTCCGTCATCGACTCGCCGACGGTGAACAACGCCTGCAAGGGATCGACGATGCGGTAGTGGGCGATCATCCGGACGTCGACGAGGTTCTCGTCGCCGGTCAGGAGATCGGCCTCGCCCGGCTCGGCCTGTGTGCGGCCCGCGCGGTGCTGGACGTTCCATTCGTAGGCCGGCACGTCGGCCGACGCGCCCGCGACGGTACGGAACCCGACCTCGACCCGCCACTGTTCGCCGATCCGCACGATGCGGTGGCGGCCGAACGGATAGGGCAACCGATACTGCAGGCCGGGCGTCTCGGGGGCCCCCGCAAGCTTGCCGAACCGCTGGACCACGGCGACCTCGCCCACGCGGACGGCGTGGACTCCAGTCAGGACGTACGTTGCCGCGGCCACGACTGCTGCGCCGGCTGTTGCCTGCCGCCAGCGCCGCCGGCAGGTGGCTTGCACGTGTTCCCAGCGGGACCGCCAGCGGCCGGCGTCGATCAGCAGCCGCATCGAGTTGAGCACCACGGTGAGCGAACTCGCCTGGTGCACGATCGCCGCCGCCACCGGCGCGATCCAACCGACGGCGGCGCCGGCTACGGTCACCACGTTGAACACCAAGGCGAAACCAATGATGTTTTGTCGGATGATCCGCAAGGCCCGACGGCCGAGGGCGAGGGCTTCGGGCAGCTTGCGCAGGTCGCCGCCCACCAGGATCAGCCCGGCGGACGCGATGGCCACGTCGGTGCCGATGTCGGCCATGGCCACGCCCACGTCGGCGGCCACGAGCGACGGAGCGTCATTGATGCCGTCGCCGACCATCGCCACGGAGCCGGCCGCGCCTTGCAGCTTGCGGATGGCCTCGACCTTGTCGGCGGGCAGCAACCCGCTGCGGACGTCGTCCAGCCCCACGGCGCGGGCGACCGACCGGGCCGCCGCCTCGTTGTCGCCGGTGAGCATGGCGATGCGGTCGATGCCCAGGTGCCGCAGGTCGTGGATCGCGGCGTGGGCCTCGGGGCGAACGGTGTCCTCCACCGCGATCGCGCCGGCGACCTGACCGCCCCTCGCGACGAGTACGACCGTGCAGCCATGCCGTGCCGCCTCGTCGATGCGGGCTCCGAACTCCGGCGGCAGGGCCACTCCCTCCGTGATGAACCGCGGGTTTCCAACGCGGACCCGTTGTCCATCGACGGTGGCCTCGGCACCCAGGCCGGGGTGGGCCAGGAATCCGGTGGCCTCGGCCAATGGGATCTCGCGTCGGTTCGCTTCCTCGACGATGAGTTGACCGACCAGGTGCTCGGAATGACGCTCGACCGAGGCGGCCAGCCGCAAGACTTCGGCTTCGTCCTGGCCCGGCGCGGGGATTGTCCGCGACACCCGCAGCCTGGCCAGTGTCAACGTGCCGGTCTTGTCGAACACGACCGACCGCAACCGACCGATCTGTTCGAGGACGTTGCCGCCGCTGACCAGCACGCCCCGGCACGCCAGCCGACCGATGCCCGCCGCAATGGCCGTGGGTGTGGCCAACACCAGCGCGCATGGGCAGGCGATCACCAACACCGCCACCGACCGGACGACCGCCCCCGTCCACCAGTACACCAAGGCGGCAATCACCAGCACCGCGGGCACAAACCAGGTCGCATAGCGGTCGGCCAGGCGCTGAACGGGGGCCTTGGTCGCCTCGGCGTGCTCGACCAGGTGAATGATCCGCTCGAGCGTCGTGTCCGCGCTGAGCCGTTCGACCGCAACCTCGAGGGCTCCGTTGAGGTTGAGCGTGCCGGCGAAGACCTCGTCGCCCGCCGCCTTGTCCGCGGGCAACGATTCGCCCGTGATGGCGCTCTGATCGATGGACGAGCTGCCGCGGATGACTCGGCCATCCACGGGGACGCGATCGCCGGGCCGCAGAATGACCAGGTCGTCGGGATGAATCTCGTCGACGGGCACGACGTGCTCGTGGCCGTGCCGCAGCACGCGGGCCTCGTGGGGGCACAGGGCCAGCAGCGAGGCGATGCCGGATCGCGTCCGGCCGATGGCGAAGTTCTCGAGCGCCCCGCCGATCAGCATGATGAAGATGACTTCGGCGGCCACGGCGTACTGCCCGATCCACAGGGCCGCGAACGCCGCCAGCGTCACCGCGAGGTCCGCGGTGATCTTCCCTCGCACCAGCGAGTTGACCACGCCGAGATAGATCGGCAGCCCGCCCACCAGCGCCAGCAGCATGGCCAAGTCGAACCCATAGACGGCCCGTAC
>JACQVT010000559.1 GCA_016209665.1 Planctomycetota bacterium
GACGAGCACAACTTCTTCCGCGAGCGCCGGGAAAAGGGGGCGAAGAAGGCGTTCCACGAGCGCGACGCGCGCTTCGCCCGCACCGGCGGCCTCGAGTCGGACGGAGCACCATAGTCTCGGGTCCCGCGCCCGGCGTCCGAGACGCCGGGCGCGGCGGTCCGAGTGCCAGTCGTCGTGGCGGTCTCAGCCCTTCGCGACCCGTGGCCCGTCGCAACCGGTCAGTCAATCGGTCCAGCGCGCCGACCGGCGCCACATCATGACGACGCCATCAGCGCAAGCGGCCGCCACAGCGAGCGCAGCACCGGGAGGACCTCCGTCCCGAATCGCCGGAACTGCTCCAGGGTCACCTCCGGCTGGACTCCCGGCAGGTAGAAGCGCGCGCTCAGCGCCGTGGCGCCCGTCGCGTCCAGGACCGCAGCCAGCCGTGCCGCCACGGACTCGGCATCCTCGCCCGCGATCAGCTCGGCACTCGACGAGGGGTCCAGCCAGCTGGCATCCGCACCCGCCTGTCGGTACCACTCGCCCATGGCGTCCATGCGGCCGGAGGGGGGCCGCCCGACCCAGACCCGGCGGATCAGCAGGCGCGGCCCCAGGCCCCCGGTGGATGCATACGCCTGGAACAGCTCGCGGCAGCGGTCGACCGAGTTGAACCCGCCGAGGATCAGACCGGCGCCGGCTCTGCCGGCCCGTCTGGCGGCGACCGGCCCGGCCGACGAGCTGACGATGGGAATCGGTGACCGGGCCGTGGCGGCGACGGCGGGGTCTGCCGCCAGGGGTCCTGTGGCCTGGCCGGTGAGCGCCCTCACGGCGGTGGGAAGCTCGCGATTGAACCGGGTTCTGCGGTCCTCGAGGTCGGCATTCGCCACCTCGAAATCGGTGGGAGCGTACCCGGGGGCGAAGCCGACCCCGACCCTGCCCGGGTAGCGCACCCCCATCCAGGCCACCTCTTCCACGACCAGCCCGGTCGGCCGCAGGGGCAGCAGCACCGGGCACGCCGCCGCCCAGGCGGTCCGCAGCTCTCGCAGGAGCCAGCCACTCACCTGCACCGGGCTGGGCAGGTATCCCGCCATGCCGGCGTGATGCTCGCTGAGTGTCACGCCGTCGAACCCGGCGGCCTCCGCCTGGCGGGCCTGTTCGAACAGATCCTCGAGTGCATCGCCAAGCGGGATGTCGTGGAGGTACAGGCCTACGGATACGGACCCGATGCCAAAGGGCTCCCGTGTGCTCACGCGTATGTGGCCTCCGCGGCGCGATAGCCGTCACCGAGAACGTCGGATCATCGTGCTGCGGGTGCCGGGGCATCCCCGCCCCGGCACCCGCGCCGCGCTACTTCACGTCGCGCGCAGCCTGTTCGACGAAGCGGTTGTTGAACGTGGCTTTCACGTTTACCTTGGCGTCTTTCGGGATCTGGTCTGTGTCTTTCAGGTTCTTGATCTGGGCCTCGATCATCGCCTCGGTCGTGAGGGCATTGGGGGCCAGCGAGCCCACCAGTCGCGGCACGAAGCGGCTGGCGGCCGGCCTGGCGCTCTTGAAGACGTCCGGCAGCTTGTCGAAGACCAGGTCAGGCTTGTCCTTGTTGTCGATGAGCCACTTCTCCGCCTTGTAGTGCGCGGTCACGATCGCCTGTGTGATCTCCGGGTATGTGTCGATCACCTCGCCGCGCGACACGAGCCCCCATCCGACGATGTCGCTGCCAAACACCTTGCGGGCCGTGGCAGGATCGAACAGGTCGACGAGCGCCCTGCCAATGTTCTCCTGCTCCATCTGCGAGACCGACGGCTCGCCGGCGGCGATGACGTCGACCTTGCCGTCGCGAAGCGCCGGGATGTAGTTCGCGCCGGCCGCGACGCCGATGAAGTTCACGCTGTTCGGGTCGAGGCCATAGGTGCGCGCGATCGAGATGGACTGGGTGTGCGTGCCGGCGCCAAGCGCGGAGACGCCCCACGTCTTGCCAGCCAGATCGGTGACCTGCTTGTAGCTGGAGTCGGGCTTGACCATCACGGCCATGATGCCGGTCTGCGACCACGTCGCCAGCACGCGGAAGTCCTGGCTCTCGAGCTGGCGCTGCACGACGTCGAAGCCTGAGTTCTGGATGAAATCGACCTGTCCGGCCGCCAGAGCCTTGCCAGTATCGACGCTACTGTTGAAGTTCTGCAGCTCGACCTTGACGTTGAGCTTCTGCTCGACTTCTTTGAAGTAGCCCAGCGAATCGGCCAGGAAGAGCTGCATGTTGATCAGCGAGTTCACCACGCCGAGCCCCACCACCGACTTGGCAGGGGCGGCAGGCTTGGGGGCGGTGGTCGCCGCAGCCGACCCGGCGGGTGCCGCCGGCGCCGCGGCCGGCGCGCACGCTCCCATGAAGAGCGCGCTCGCGGCGAGCACACACGATACACGTCGAACAGCGCTACTTGGTCGCATCATGTCCCCCTGCTCTGAGGTATGTCGGAGCCGCCGCAGCATCTCGGCCTGGTTCTCCCTACGCCGCCCGCCAGTGGGCAAATCGCGCCTCCACGCGGCGCAGGCCCGCGTCGATCAACAGCACCAGGACCAGGGTGACCGCGAGGCCGGCGTACACCTCGTTCACCTTGAACCGGCCATTCGCCAGGACGATGAGATAGCCCAGGCCGCGACCCGACCCGATGAACTCGCCCACGATGGCGGCGCTGAAGGCCAGCCCGACCGTCGTGTGGAGGCTGCTCATGATCCAGGCAAGCACCGACGGGAAGTACACGTGGCCGATCAGCTCCCACTGGGAGGCGCCCAGGACGCGCGCGTTGGCCACCAGCTGCGGGTCGGTCTCGAGAACACCCGTGTACACGTTGAAGAAGATGATGAACGCTATGACCGTCACCACGAGCGCGACCGTGTTGGCGGTCCCGAACCCGAAGACGGCGATGAAGATGGGTCCCAGCGTCAGCCGCGGCAGTCCATTCAGCAGGACCATGAACGGCAGGTAGATGGCCGCCACCCTGGGAGACAGGGCAAAGACGAAGCCGAGCCCGATGCCCAGGGCCGTGCCGAGCGCGAATCCCAGGATGGCCTCGCCCACCGTGACGGCGATATGCCCCCAGATCGACCCGCTCGCAAACCAGCTCGAGAGCACCGCCCAGATGGCCGTAGGAGCGCCGAGGAAGAACCGATTCCCGATGCCCGTGTCCACCAGGAGCTGCCAGGTGAGGAAGAATGCGCCGAGCAGCAGCAGGCGCAGCGCCGCCAGCCCACCGGGCAGCGGGCTCCACGCGGTCGGCGCCAGCCGACGAGCGGGCAGTGCCAGTCGCACCTGCGGCGCCACGGCTCAGCAGAGCCTCCGGGCGAACAAGCCCTCGGTCAGAAGAGTCTCCAGGCGGTGAACGGTCGCTCCAGCCTCCCCAGCACCGCATCCACGGTGCCGACGACCAGCATGACCATGGTGAGCCCTGCGTACACGATGCTCATGTCCCCGACAGCCGTAGCCACCCCGATCAGGTAGCCGAGGCCCCGGTTCGCCCCCACGTACTCGCCGATGATGGCGCCGATGAACGCGAAGCCCACGCCGATCCGCAGACTCGTCATCAGCCACACGAACGTCGCGGGCAGATAGACGGCCGTGAGGAGCTGGCGGCGCGAGGCGCCCATCACCCTGGCACTGTTGATGAGATCCCGGTCGACGTTCTTGATGCCCGCGTACACGTTGTAGAAGACCACGAACAGCACCATGACGGCGGCCTGGACGATCTTCGCCTTCATGTCGAGACCCAGCCAGAGGATGAACAGGGGTGCCAGCACGATCTTGGGGATGGCGTTGAGAGCCGCGATCAGCGGATGGACGAGCTCGTCGAGAGACCGTACGAAGGCGAACGTCAGGGCCAGCGTGACGCCGATGGCCACGCCGAGCGCGTAGCCCACGGCTGCCTCGAAGAACGTCGTCCAGACGTGGGTCGCCACCGACCCGGACGCGATCCACTCTGCTAGCAGGGCGAGGATGGCGCTGGGCGGCGTGAACGTGTAGGCGGACAGGTAGCCGGTCTGCACGGACAGCTCCCAGCCCACCAGCACTGCCAGCAGTGTTGCCACCCGCCACGCGTAGGTCGCTGGTCTCGAGAGGCTGGCCGTCCGGGCAATGCTCATGCGCTCGCTACGTGGCCACCAGCTGCCGCTGGTAGGCGATCGCGACTTCCTGCTCGAGGTCGTCCCACATGCGCCGATAGAGACTCACGAATGCCGGGTCGAAGCGGATGTTCGCCACGTGGCGCGGGCGCGGAAGATCCACCTGATAGTTGTTCTTGATGCGTCCGGGGCTTGCCGTCATGACGATCACGCGGTCGGAGAGGGCGATGGCCTCCTCGAGGTCGTGGGTGATGAACACGACGGTCTTCCGCTCCTCGGTCCACAGCTCCAGGAGCTCGTCCTCCATCAGCTTCCGCGTCTGCACGTCGAGCGCGGAGAAGGGCTCGTCCATGAGCAGCACGTCGGGGCTGTAGCTGAGTAGCGTGGCCAGGGAGCCTCGCTTGCGCATGCCCCCGGACAGCTGATGGGGGTAGTAGTCCATGAACTGGCTCAGGCCGACGCGGCGCAGCCAGCCCGCCGCCCGCTCTCTCGCCTGGGCCCTGGGGACGCCCCGGAAATGCAGCGGCAGGGCGACGTTGTCGGCGACCGTCTTCCAGGGCAGCAGCGCATCCTTCTGGAACATCAATCCGACGTCGTGGCGGACGCTCGTGACTCGCTGGCCTCTGATCTCGACGCTGCCCTCGCTGGAGGGCTCCAGGCCTGCGATCAGGCTCAAGAGCGTGGACTTGCCACAGCCCGAAGGACCGACGACTGCGACAAATTCCCCGGGGGCGCAGTCGAAGCTCACGTCTTCCAGGGCCACGAGCGGCCCCCGGCGCGTCTGGAACTGTTTGGTCACCCCGCGGACACGGACCGACGCACCCCGCTTACCGTCTCCCGCCACCCCGTCCCTC
>JACQVT010000560.1 GCA_016209665.1 Planctomycetota bacterium
ATCGAGCAGGAGGGCACGTATCCGCTGCCGGAGGCCCAGCTCGACCGGTTCATGTTCAACATCTGGGTGGACTACCCGAGTCTGCGGGACGAGGAACGAATCCTGGCCGAGACCACGGGCGGTCGGCAGGTGGAGCTGGGCAAGGTGCTGAACGACCGGCAGATCCTCAACATGCAGAAGCTGATCGCCCACGTGCCGGTGAGTGACTACGTGATTCAGTACGTGTCGATGCTGGTGCGGTCATCGCGGCCGAAGGACCCGTCGGCGCCGGACTTCGTGCGGAAGCTGGTGGACTGGGGGGCGGGGCCGCGGGCCGGCCAGTGCCTGATCTGGGGGGCCAAGGCGTTCGCGGCGATGGATGGGCGGTACTCGGTGAGCATCCAGGACATCCGCGACGTGGCCGTGCCGGTAATGCGGCATCGGATCGCGTGCAACTTCGCGGCCCAGGCCGAGGGCGTTGACCCGGTGGCCATCGTCGAGCGGCTCTTGAACACGGTGCCCGAGCCCGCGGTGCCCAAGTATGCCGACGGCATCCTCCCGGTGTCGGAACTCCAGAACCTGCAAGTCGAGCAGGATTGAAGATGCGTGTGAACGTGTGAAGGTGTGAACGTATGAACGTATGAACGAGAATTGGGGAAGCGCAGCGATGCGTGCCCCAGTGTTCGCCCTGAAAGGGCGCCCGTCAATAGCCGAGGGCGCAAGCCCTCGGGAAACCGGTGCGAGACTGCTTGGAGCCCTGAAAGGGCGACAGTCAAAAGCCGAGGGCGCAAGCCCTCGGGAAGTCGGTGCAAGATTTCCCGGAGCCCTGAAAGGGCGACAGGTTCCCCCAACAACCCGCTATCGCCAAATGTATTCCAGATCGTACTCGACGCCGTGCCGCTCCAGGAACTGCACGAACTCTTCCTGGAACGTCAGGCGACGGTGATGCTCCTCCTGTCGAAGGATGTAGTCACACACCTTCTCGATATTCGAGTGACTGACCGTGAACGCGGCGTACCCATCCTGCCAACCGAACGATTGCATGGTCGGAAATGTCTCGTGCAGCCATTTTGACGAGTTGGCCTTCACGTCGCGCAGCACATCGGAGACAGCGGACGTTGGACGAAACGATGCGAGCAGATGAACGTGGTCTTGGATCCCACCGGCGGCCAACAATCGGCCCCCTTCGTTTCGGATGATGCCCCCGATGTAGTCGTAGAGGCGCGGCTGGACAGCAGGCACGATCATGGCGGCGCGCTGCTTGGTGCTGAAGATCAGATGGTAGTAGAGGCAAGCGAGCGATTGGGCCATTCGGAGGATCCTCCACATCGTCTATCGCTCCTTCGGGGCTTTTTGAGGGGTCGGCAACGCCCAGCGGGGGCTCACGCCCCCGCCTATTGACCAACGCCCTTACAGGGCGAAGACGCGGTGCCGTGCAGTCAGCATACGCCCATGCGGACTCATGCTTTCCCAGCCATCGATCGGCG
This sequence comes from Planctomycetota bacterium, assembly GCA_016209665.1. Lineage (GTDB taxonomy): Bacteria > Planctomycetota > Phycisphaerae > UBA1845 > PWPN01 > JACQVT01. The sequence goes on from JACQVT010000560.1 coordinate 1,467, forward strand.
CCCCTGCGGGGCGAAGACTCAATGCCCGCAGTCCGCTCTCCCGCATTCACTTCTGGAAGCCGCTCGACACGAACTCGTATGTGCCGGAGGCGAGTTCGTAGATCGCGGCCCCGTTGTCCATCTTGACGAACTTGACGCCGTCGGCCTCGGCGGCGGGCTTGCCGCCTTCGGTGACGGAGTCGGCGTTGGTGGCAGGCAGGTGGAGCGTGGCCCGGGTGTTGGCGGGGACGGTGGTCTTGAACGTCAGGATAGCGCCGTTGACCTTCCAGTCGCTGACGATCCTGCCGCGGATCGAGTGGTAGCTACCCTTGGCCCAGGTCAGACCGCCGCCGGGCACCGGTTTGAGGAAGAAGTGGGCGTAACCCGGGTTGACCTCGTCGGGGTTGATGCCGAGGATCGTGCGGTACATCCACTCGCCGACCGAGCCGATGGCGTAGTGACAGAACGAGTTCATGCCGGGGTCCTGGTAGCCGCGACCCTCGACATAGCCGTCCCACCGCTCCCAGATGGTGGTCCCGCCGTGGTCGAGGGTGTAGCCCCACGAGGGGATGGTGCGGTTGTTGAGCAGCATGTAGGCGACATCGTTGCGGTGAGCCCGGGTCAGCTCGCTCATGAGCATGATGGTGGTGTGGAAGCCGGTCGAGATGTGGTCCTTGTAGGCGTGGATGCGTTCGACCATCCTGTCGACTGCGGCGGCGCGCTTGTCGGACGGCATCAGATTGAACGCCAAGGCCAAGGCATAGGCCGACTGCGTGTTGCCCTTGACGGTGGCGTCGCCGCCGATGTACGCCTTGACAAAGGCCTGGCGGATGTTCTCGGCCAGCTTGCCGTATTTATCAACCTCATCCTTCCGGCCGATGACGCCGGCCATCCGGGCCACCAGCTCGGTCGAGTGCTGGAAGAACGCGGTGGCAAAGACCTCCTTGGGCACCTCGGCCTCGCCCTTGGGGAAGCCCTCGAGCTTGAGCGTGTCTCCGTTGAGCCAGTCGCCGTAGTCGTTGTTGCGCTTGTTCTTCCACAGCAGATCGGGGTTGTTCTGGTGGATCCAGTCGACCCAGCGGCGGGCGGAATCGAAGTGCTGCTCGATGACGCGGACGTCGCCGTAGTTCACGTACATCCGCCAGGGCACGACGACGCCGCAGTCGCCCCAGGCGGGCACGCCGGAAAACCGGGCGTCGGAATCGAACGGGTGCGGGGCGAAATCGGGGTAGCGGCCGTCCTTCGCCTGGTCGTCTCGGATATCGCGGACCCACTTGGTGAAAAAGGCGGCCATATCCATGTTGAAGCACGCCGGTTGGGCGAACACGAGCATGTCGCCCATCCAACCCATGCGTTCGTCGCGCTGCGGGCAGTCGGTGGGCACGCTGTGCATGTTGTCGCGGTGCGTCCAGACGGTGTTCTGCATCAGCTTGTTGAGCAGCGGACTGGAGCAGGAGAATTCGCCGGCCGGCGGGGTGTTCGAGTGGAAGTGCCGGGCGGTGATGAACTCCAGCGGCGGCTTGGCGGGCAGGCCCGTCACCTCGACGAAGCGGAAGCCGTGATACGTGAAGTGCGGCTCGTAGATCTCCAGCCCCTTGCCGCGGAGGATGAACTGGTTCTCCTGGCGGGCGCCGAGCTGGCCGCCCAGGGGCTTCATCCGGAGGTTGTCGCGGTAGATCTTGCCGTCCGGGTCGAGGACTTCCGCGTGGCGGAGGGTGATGGTCGTGCCGGCGGCGCCGCGGACCTTGATGCGGCACCAGCCGGCGAGGTTCTGGCCGAAGTCGAAGACGTACACGCCGGGCCGCGGCTCGGCGACGGCGCGGGCCTCAATCTCCTGCGTGATGCGGATGGGCTCGTTTGGCTGGGCGACGAGTTGGGCGTCAATCTTGTCCTGGACGTCGACGGGCGTCCAGGCGGCGTCGTTGAAGCCGGGATAGTCCCAGCCGTCCATTTCCCTGCCGGCGTCGTAGACCTCGCCGTCCAGGATGCAGGCCTTGCGGATGGGACCGTCGGTGGTGGCCTTCCAGGTGCCGTCGGTGATCAGGCTTTCCGAGGAGCCATCAGCGTACTCGACGTCCATTTGCATCAGGAAGCGCAGGCGCTTCCCGTAGTGGGCCCGCAGCTTCGCGTCCTTGCCGACGATCTGGGAGATGCCGATCCGACCGGCGTACCAGCCGTCGCCCAGCGTGGCCGCGACGACGTTGTCGCCCGCTCGGAGCAGGGTGGTAACGTCGTAGGTCTGGTACTGGACACGGGTATGATAGTCCGTCCACTCCGGGGCCAGGAGTGATTCGCTGACCCGCTGGCCGTTGAGCCGCGTCTCGTAGAGGCCAAGGGCCGAGACAGTGGCGACGGCGCGCTGAACCTGCTTGTCGATCCGGAACGCCTTGCGGAGCATGGGCGAGGGGCGAGCCGGCAGATCGTCGCCCTCGGGGGGTGGCGTCGGGTCGCCAATCCACTTCGCCTTCAGCACGTCGGGGTCGAGCAGCCCCACCCGCCAGGTCGCCGGCTGACTCCAGGCGGAGGACCCGCCGCCATCCGTCCAGAGCCGCACCTTCCACAACACGGACTGACCCGATCGGAGCGGCTTGCCGGCGTAGATGACCTGCGCCGTCTCACGGGAGGCCACCTTGCCCGTGTCCCACAGATCGGCCCGATCGTTGGCCAAGGCGTCGCGGCTGCCGGCGGCGAGGATCTGGTAGGCCGTCTGCTGGACGCCGCGGTCGGCGGACTGCACCTCCCAACTCAGCCGCGGCTGGGGCGTGTCGACCGCCAGAGGGCTGACCAAATACTCGCATCGCAGATGGGTTGCGGCAACGTCGGCCATCACCGGGACTCCTGAAAGGCACACCGGCAGCACGAGCCATCGCGCACATCGTGTAGACATCATGGTTGTTCCCTCGGGCCACAAGGGGTCATGGGGCAGACTGCCGTCCGAGTGCATTGCCGGCGCATCACGGCCGGGACGGAAGCTCATTATTCGCGGGGCGGGGCGAGCGTCAAGGGCGAACACAACCGACAAAAAAACGAAGGGCCAGTCCCAAGGACCGGCCCTTCGGCACGTGATAAACGGTTTACATGAAACCCGCAGTTACCAACTGATCTGCTTCAACTGGTTCAGCGGCGTCGTCCGGTTGGTCCGCGAGATAATCTGGTCGGCCGGGCTGACGAGCTTGTCGCGGTTGAAGTCCCACACATCATCGATCGGGGCCGGGTTCAGCGGCGTATGCGGGTTGAGCCGAGCGCCGATCTCGTCGGACGGGGTCACGATGAAGTTGCCGTCGCCTTCGCCAACCGCCACACCGAAGATGAAAAAGTCATCCGCGGGCAGACCCAATGAGCCATCGCCGGCAAACAGGGCGACGAGCAGCCACCTGGTGTTCGGGATCGCGCCGTTGGCCCAGGTCATGACCAGGCGGTCAGAACCATCCACACCCTGGCCCGGGAAGAGCTGCATGGCGTTCGGAGCCGCCGGGATGTCGGTCCAGGTGAAGGGGTCGTCGAGGTTGTTGCCCATCACGAAGAACAGGTCCTGGTCCAGGACCGGCAGGCGGTTGAAGCTGCACGCGTCCACGATGATGCCGTTGATCCGCTTGTCATAGCTGATGTAGTTGGCGAAGGTGGCCGCACCGCCGCCCGGCAACAGCGGGCTCTTGTCGGGGGCGATGGCGTTGAAGTCGCTCGTGTTGATCGCGGCGTTGTTGCCGTCCCAGGCGGACTGGTTGTAGAAGATCTTGCGGGCCTTCACGCCGGTGCACGGCGGAACGCTGCCCAGGGTGAAGCTGATCGTGCCGCCCGTGGTCTCGTTGACGGCGACGGCAAAGGCCGGACGGTTGGTGGCGGCCAACATGTTCAGGTCACCCCGCAGCACGTGGTTGCCATTGCCCGGGATTGCCTTGAGGACATAAGTGCCGTCGGGGAGAGCGGACACGTCGATCTGGCCTTCGGCGACGGGCACCTCACCCAGCCCGGCGGTGTACCCGCCTGCGCCATTGGGCATCTGGGCCATCCCGACCCCGGCCAGCGTAATGATGTCGAGACTGCCCGTGCGGTTCCACTCCTTGTAACCGGCTCCCTGGCCGATCAGCTTGCCGGGCTGAGCCGTCGGGTAGGTGAAGATCGGCTCCATCCGAGGGCCGCCCCAGGTCACGGTGTCGATCAGGCGGCCATTCTGGCCCAGGCTGAGGTGAAGCGCGAGGGGAAG
>JACQVT010000578.1 GCA_016209665.1 Planctomycetota bacterium
ACGGCGAAGGTCTATGATTCGTTGTACCCGACGTACCAGTCGCTGTACCGCAGCCTGCGGGACGAGTTCCGCAAGCTGTGACTCACCGAGCGCGGGTTCGAAGTGGACGCGGAACTCGAACAACTTCGGCACGACAGCATGGCCTGGATTCGCCAGGCGGGGGCCATGGCGCGGGAGCGAATGGAGACCGCCGTCGCCACGCGGAAAGCCGACCGGTCGCTGGTGACCGATGCCGACCAGGCGGTGCAGGACTTCCTGATGGGCGAAATCGCGCGGCGGTTCCCCGCCGACGCGGTCATTTCCGAGGAAACGCAGGCGGACCCCGACCGCCACGCCCTGGCCACCGCCGCCCGGCGATGCTGGGTCATCGATCCCATCGACGGCACACGGAACTACGTGCGCCGGGTGCCGATGTTCACCGTCTCGGTGGCCGTCATGCAGGAGGGCTCGCCGGTCGTCGCCTGGATCTACAATCCGATGACCGACCACATGTACTCGGCATGCAGGGGAGGGGGAGCCTGGCTGAACGACTCGCGGATCGAAGCCGCTCGACAACCCCCGACGGGCGACGTGTTCCTGGGCCTGCCGTCGGGTCGCGAAGAGCCGTTGCCGCCCGTGGCCCACGGGTGGATCGACCGCATGGTGTTCCGGGCCACCGGTTCGACGGCGCTGAATCTCGCGCTGGTGGCAAGCGGGTCGCTGGATGCCGCTTTCGCCGCCCGCTGCCGTTTATGGGACATGGCCGCCGGTGCCCTGATCGTGGAGGAGGCCGGGGCCGTGGTGACCGACCATTCGGGCCGGCCGTATTTCCCCCTCGATGTCTCGCGCTATCAAGGCGGTTCCATGCCCTTCCTGGCTGCGGGTCCGGACCTGCTGCGGCAATTGCTGGCCGAACTCCGCGGCGAGGTCGCATAATGCCCCTTGCGGTTGGGACCGTTCGTGTCGAACGGCGCGGATGGGCGTTCAGCCCAGACTTCCAGATGATCTAACGACCATCAGATCGGTGAACGAGAACGCTTGTGGGACGGATTTGGGTAAGCCCGCGTCCCGGGCAGCCGATACACAGGCCAGGGAGCGCGCTGCGCGCTGGGCGGCCCCGTTGGGCGGCCCAGGCGCAAATGGCCGCCGGTACGGCGGCGGACGAGGGTCGGCACATGGCAGTGGATCGACGGGTGCTGGCGGTCGACGATGATCCGGCGATGCTCAAGTTGTTGAGCAGGCACCTGTCGAACGCGCGGTACGAGGTGCTGACGGCGGCCAGCGGCGCGGAGGCCCTGAACCGATTGCACCGGGAAGGGGCGGGCATTGTCCTGAGCGACTGGTCGATGCCTCAGATGGATGGGCTGGAACTCTGCAAGGCCATTCGGGCCAGCGAGGCGCTCGGGTTCGTTTACCTGATCATGGTGACCGCTCATTCGGACAAGGGGCGGGTTGTGGAGGCCCTCGAGGCGGGCGCCAACGACTTTCTCACGAAGCCGTTCGACGCCCAGGAGCTGCTGGCCCGCGTGAACGCGGGCATGAGGATCATCAGCCTGGAAACGGACCTGCAGCGCCAGCAGCGGGAGCTTCACAAGATCAACGCCGAGCTGGCCATCCTGAACCGCAAGCTGGAGTCGATGGCCAGGACCGACGAGTTGACGGGCCTGGCCAACCGCCGGGCCGCCATGAGCCAACTGAAGGCGTGCTGGGCCAACTCGGTCCGGCACGGTCAACCCCTGAGCTGCCTGATGATGGACATCGACCTGTTCAAGCGATGCAACGACACCTACGGGCACGACGTGGGCGACGAGGCCCTCAGGCAGACGGCCCGGGTGCTGACGCGCTGCGCGCGGGGGGGCGACCTGGTCCATCGCACCGGGGGCGAGGAGTTCCTGGTGTTGTGCGCCAACACCACGGGGAGCATGGCCGTCCAGGCCGCCGAGCGCTTCCGGGCCGAGGTCGAGGCCAACACGATCCAGGTGGGCACACTTGAGTTAAAGATCACGATCAGCGTGGGCGCCGCCGAGCGAACCGGCGACACGCTCGACGCCGAGGACCTGCTCAAGCGGGCCGACCGGGCCCTGTACCGGGCCAAGCGGAGCGGGCGGAACCGCGTGGTGCTGCTCGACCCGGAACCGGCGGAACTGGTGGCCGCCGGCGACGCTGATGCCCACGGCCGGTGACTCAAGCCGCGGTCCCTATTTGTCCGATAAACGACGCAACCGGGCGAGGCGGGCCGTTTCTGCGCCTCGGAGACGTTGTGGCTATGGCCGATGTACTCGATCAGGCGGAAGTCGATGCCCTGTTGTCGGCGGTGGACGCCGGCATCGGCTCGGAAGCCGCGGACGACGCGGTGAACCGCGTCCGGCCTCGTCGCCGTGGCGACCCCCGCCACCCGGAGGTCAAGACCTACGACTTCAAGCGGCCGGAGCGGGTCAGCAAGGACCAGATGCGGTCGCTGGAGGCCATCCACGAGGGCTTCGCCCGCAACTTCGGCGCGTCGCTGTCGGCGTTCCTGCGGACGATCGTCGAGGTCCGCGTCGCCACCATCGAACAGCTCACCTACAGCGAGTTCATTCATTCCCTCCCGAACCCCACCTGCTTCAACCTGCTCAACGCCCACGGGCTGGAGGGGCAGTTGTGCCTGGAGATCAGCCCGCTGATCGTCTACCCGATCATCGACCGGCTGTTGGGCGGGTCGAACGCCGAGCTGTTCATCCCCCAGCGGCCTCTGACCGCCATCGAGTGGCGGCTGGTCAAGAAGATCACCGACCGGGCCCTGACCCACATGACCGAGGTCTGGGCCAACCTGGTCAAGGTCGAGTTCTCGCTGGCCGAGACCGAGTCCAACCCGCACCTGGTGCAGATCGTCGCCCCCAACGAAGTGGTGGTGGTCGTTGGCCTGGAACTGAAGATGGGCACGCGGGCGGGCACCATGACCCTGTGCCTGCCGTTCAACGTGGTCGAGCCGATCATGGGCAAGCTGGCGACGCAGAGCTGGCTCGCCTACCAGCGCAAGGCCTCCACCGGCAAGCAGCGCGAGCGCCTGGCCACCCAACTCAAGGCGGCGGAAGTCGGGCTGCGGGTCTTCCTGGCCGGCACCCGCATTACCGTCGACGACCTGCTGCACTTGCAGCCGGGCGACATCCTCCCCACCGCCAAGCCCGCCAAGTCCGACCTGATCGTGCAGGTCGAGGACCGCAGCAAGTTCGCCGGCCGCCTCTACCAGTACAAGGGCATGAGGGCCATCCGCATCACCCGCATGGCGGACCCGGATGAATCGTTGTAGCCCGGCCTGCGGCGTGCGGCTTGAGGC
>JACQVT010000579.1 GCA_016209665.1 Planctomycetota bacterium
CCGTGGGGCCGGTCCGGCTCCTGGGCTTCAGCATGGCGGGGGAGGAGACGGTCATCGTCCTGCCCGAGATGAACGTCGCCTTCGACGTGGGCCGGGCTCCACGGGAGCTGATCAGCATCGACTACGTCTGCCTGTCCCACGGCCACATGGACCACTCGGCGGGCTTGGCTTACTACTTCTCGCAGCGGAATTTCCAGGGCTTGCCGCCGGGCTGCGTGCTGGCCCACCACACGTTGGTGTCGGCGATCCAGGACTTGATGCAGGTCTACGGCCGAATCGAGGGGCACGTCTCTCCGGCCCAGGTCATCGGCGTGGATGAGGATGAGGATGTGGCCGTCCGGCGGGACCTGGTGGTCCGCCCGTTCCGGGTCCGGCACGCCGGCCCCTCGCTGGGCTTTTCGGTCATCGAGGTCCGCAAGAAGCTGCGGCCCGAGCTGGCGGAACTGTCCGGCCAGCAGATCGCCGAGCTGAAACGGCGGGGCGAGACCGTGGAGTACCGGCTCGAATTGCCGCGGGTGGCATTCTGCGCGGACTCCGCCGTCGGCAACTACCTGGACCATCCCCACGTCCGCGACGCCGAAATCCTGATTGTGGAGTGCACGTTCTTCGAGGGCGATCACATCGATCGGGCCAGCCTGGGCCAGCACACGCACGTCAACGATCTGCCGGCGCTGATGGAGCGGGTCGCCAGCCCCCACGTGGTGATCAGTCACATCACCCGGCGCACGCTCATGGGCGAAGCCAAACGCCGGCTCGCCCAAGTGCTCAAGCCCGCCGACCTGGAGCGGATCACGGTGCTCATGGACCGCCCTCCGCGCCCACGACGCGAACCGGGACCGGCAACGTGACGCCGCGATGAGGGGCTGCGCTCATTGAATCGGGCGCAGCACGATGTTGCGATACTCGATGGGGGCGCCTTCGGACTGCAGGCAGATCGCGCCCTGGGTCACGTTGCAGCCCGTGGCATGATTGACCAGCGTGCCGTTGACCTTGACGATGATCTCGTCGCCCTTGCAGGTGATCTCGATCGTGTTCCATTCGCCCATCGGCTTTTCCGAATCGTCGGTCAGGTTGAGGTGCCGGCGGCCCGACTTGCGGGTCTCCTCGTTCTCCACGTCCAATTCGGTGCCGATGACCCAGAAATCCCCGGCGTTGCCCCTCTCCAACTGTACCTCGATGGACTTGGGCCAGATGCCCAAGGCCCCGGGCGTGGAGGTGTGGACGAGCACTCCGTTGTTGCCGCCGGGCGTGCCGGGCGGCCACCGCCAATCGACCGTCAGCACGTAGTTCTCGAAATCATCCCGCACCGTGCGCAGGTACCCGACCGGCCGGCCCTTGCACTGCAAGACGCCGTCCTGGACGGCCCAGACGGACTCCATCGGGACATTTGCTTCCTGCAGAACGGCCGTCCAGCCTTCCAAATCGCGGCCGTTGAACAGTTGGATTTCGCCCGCCCCGGTGGCGGCGCTCACCACGGGCTGGGTGGTGGGCGACGGCCCGGACGATTCGCCCTGATCGGTGGTCGAAGCGCCGGAGCCCGCCGGTTTGCTGCCTGAGTCGCAGCCGATGTGCAGCGACAGCCCGAACGTGAGGATGATCGCCACTGCCCCCAACGGTCTTGGTTTCATCTGCCGGTCCTCCCGATCTGCTGGTTGCCATGGCCGGTTCCTCGCCGGCCGGTTGTCCGCTGGATACGCCCGAGCCGACCATTGTACGCGGGGCCGCACGTAAAGCCCACGGCGGCTCCGTGGCAGTTTGTGCGACGGGTGCGTGACAGTCTGGGCGGCGACACCGAGGTGGGTTTTTCAGAGTCCAGAGCGCCAGCGACGGGTAGACACGACCCACTCGCTTGCGCTCGGGGCTCTGAAATACCCCGCCGATTCTGTCACGCACCCTCGTGCGACCGCTCTGTACGAGGGTGGCCCGCGTCCTTTAGACGCGGGGGAGCCGATTCTGATTCTGCGGGCAGCTTCGAGGACGAATCATCGGCTCCCCCAGGTCCAAAAAGGACCTGGGCCACCCTCGCCTATTCCGTCATGGGGCCTGCTCGACATCGCCAAGGGCTTGGATTACGGTGGTCCGGCCATGAAGATCGGGCTGGGGCTTTATTGCAGCCAATTGACGACGGACCACTTTCGATTCGCCCGGCAGGCCGGGGCCACCGACATCGTCGCCCACCTGGTCGACTACCGTTCCGAGTTCCCTAAGCTGGTGCGAAACGCCTCGGGCACTGGCTACGTCTGGCCGCGCTCGCAGATGGCCAGCACGAAGCACCTGTGGACCGAGGAGGAACTGCGAGACCTCAAGGCCGCCATCGAAGCCGAGGGGCTGCGTCTGGCCGCCGTCGAGAACTTCGACCCGTGCCACTGGCACGACGTGCTGCTGGACGGCCCCCGCAAGCGCGAGCAGCTTGAAGATCTCAAGACCATGATCCACCGCGTCGGCAAGGTCGGTATCCCGATCATCGGCTACGATTTCAGCGTCGCGGGCGTGTGGGGCCACGTCGTCGGGCCGTTCGCCCGCGCTGGGGCGGAGTCGGTGGCGTTTCTGGGTCCCGACGGCCCACCGGAGACCCCGATCCCGAGCGGCCAGGTGTGGAACATGACTTACGATGCCGATGCCCCGCCCGGCACCGTGGGCACGGTGACATCGGATCAACTGTGGCAGCGGCTGGCCGACTTCCTCAACGCGGTGCTGCCGGTGGCCGAGGAGGCCGGCGTGCGCCTGGCCGCCCACCCGGACGACCCGCCCATGCCGACGATCCGCGGGACCGCCCGGCTGGTCTATCAGCCGCACCACTACCGGCGGCTGCTGGCGATCAACGCCAGCCCGGCCAGCGCCCTGGAATTCTGCATGGGCCCCATCCAGGAGATGACCGACGGCAGCCTGTACGAGACCCTCCATGAGTTCAGCGCCCAGGGCCGGATAGGTTACGTCCACCTGCGGAACATCGTGGGCAAGGTGCCGCGGTATCACGAGGTCTTCATCGACGAAGGCGACATCGACGTGATCCGGGCCCTGCGCATCCTGCACAAGAACGGCTACGACGGCGTGCTGATCCCCGATCACACGCCGCAGATGTGCTGTGCCGCCCCCTGGCACGCGGGCAGCGCGTACGCCTTGGGCTACATGCGGGCGGCCATCGAGATGATCGAGCAGGGGGCATAATCTGAACGAGCCGCAGGGCTTGTCCCCGCGCATGGATGCGCGGCGGTCAGCGCGTGACTCGTACACGAGGACACACGATGAACCGCCAGAAGATCACGCGAATCGACAACGCCCGGCTACGCGGCCGGGAGGGTCTGTATACCCTGAACATCGACGGCGCCGGCCGGATCGCGTCCATCGAGAAGAACACCTCGCACGCAGCCCTGGCCGCCGACGGCCGGATCGACGCCGCGGGCGGGTTGGTGCTGCCCAGCTTCATCGACCTGCACCTGCATCTGGACCTCGCGTACTCGCTGGAGCTGGTGCCCGAGAACCGCAGCGGCACATTGCTCGAGGCCATCGCCCTGTATTCCGAGGCCAAGAAGAGCTTCACGCCCGGCAACGTCTGTGAGCGGGCCCTGCGGGCGATCCGCGACGAGATCTCGTTCGGTACGGGGGCCATCCGCAACCACGTGGACGTGGGCTCGACGGCGGAGCTGCGCTTGTGCGAGGGCGTGCTGGCCGCCCGCGAGAAGATGAAGGACTTCATCGACATCGAGGTGGTCACGTTCCCCCAGGACGGGGTGATCCGCGATCACGGGGCGCTGGATCGCATGAAAGCGGCCATGAAGATGGGCTGCGACATCGTCGGCGGCATCGCCCACTACGAGCGGACGCCCCGCGACAGCCAGCGGCAGATCGAGTTGCTGTTCGACCTGGCCGAGGAGTTCGATTGCCGCATCGACTGTCACATCGACGAGACGGATTCGCCCGAGTCGCGATGCGTCGAATACCTCGCCGCCGAGACCGTCAAGCGCGGCTGGCAGGGCCGGGTGACGGCGTCGCACGTGTGCGCGCTGGCCAGCTACGAGCCGGTGCACGCGGCCAAGGTGATCGGTCTGCTCGCCGAGGCCCAGGTCCACGTCGTGACCAACCCCGGAGTCAACCTGCATCTGCAGGGCCGGTTCGACACCTACCCGAAGCGCCGCGGCCTCACGCGGGTGCGGGAGCTGATGGCCGCCGGCGTGAACGTCTCCGCCGGCCAGGACTGCATCAAGGACCCGTTCTACCCCTTCGGCACCGGCCAGATGCTCGAGGTCGCCCACCTGCTCGCCCATGCCGACCACCTGTCCTCGCCTAACCAGCTCGGCTCGGTCATGGACGCGATCACGATCAATCCGGCCAGGTCGATGCGGCGGACGGACTACGGCACCATGCCCGGCTGTCAGGCCGACCTCGTGATCCTGCCCGTCGACACGCTGCAAGAGGCCATCCGCTGCCGCCCCCGTCCCGCCGCCGTCCTCAAGCGCGGCGTACGGCTGCTGATGAAATGAGGCCGTTTGTCGGCCCGCCGCCGAGGCTGGTAAGGTCAACCGGTCGGCCGGATCTCGGGTCGATCCCGAGGAGAACCGCTACCGAGCGTCTCAACAGCGAAACTACGGCTCCAGAGTCAATCTGTAGGGCCAAGGCCCGCCATTTGCCGTCCGCAGAGGGCAGTTCGACATGAGCGATCGGGAGCCACACGTCACCGAAGTGCGTCGTCTGCCGGCGGCGCCGGTTATAGACAGCCATAGATGACGTCCGCCTCGCGATCCAGCGCCTCCAGGATGAAGTCGCCGTCTGGGGCGGTTTTCTCGGCTTCCTCGGCGGCCTCGGTCGCCGTTTTGCCGGAGCCGATGACCTTGCTGTCGCGGACCGCGATCCACTTGCCGGCGTCCTGGCGGTACAGTTCTTCGCCGTGCTCGACCAGCCAGTTGAAATCGTCGCCTCTCATGATGCGATGCTCGGGATCGTTGCGGTTCATGAGACGGAGCAGGATGTCGGTGTCGAGGAGGCAGGCCATCAGTTGTGGTCACCATAGATTTCGGCACGAGAAAAGTCGGCGGGCAACACGGGAAGATCGAGTGCGTCGGCTGACAGCTCGTCGAGGGCGCGCTCAAACGCGGCCAGCGACAGACCGCCGTTCGACGGCGCGGCCGCGGCGGGAACGACGAAGGCCCGGAGATAATCGTCCAGGGTCATCCCTCTCGCCTCAGCCTGGGCGGTCAGCGCGGCGGCTGTGCCGGCGTCGATCTGAATAGAAGTCTGTGCCATACTTTAAGTATATCGCGCCCGTGATGGCGATGCCAGGTACAGGAGAACTGCTTCTCCTCTTGTCGCGGGTCCAGACCGTGGCGTGATTTGTCAGCGCCTCGTGAACCCTCTATCATGGCGGCATTGGACACAGGATTCATGGTGAGGCGGTAATCGAGCATGTTCGAGGGGCTGACACAGCGATTTGCGGGCGTCTTCAACCGCATCCGCGGGCGGGGGAAGATCACCGAGGAGAACGTGGCCGAGGCCATGCGCGAGGTGCGGACCGCGCTGCTCGAGGCCGACGTCCACGTCCAGGTGGTCAAGAAGTTCTGCGACGACGTGATGAGCAAGGCCCTGGGGGCCAAGGTCATCGAGACGCTGCATCCCGAGCAGGTGCTGGTCAAGATCGTGCACGACGAGCTGGTCGGGCTGATGGGTCCGGTCGACTCGCGGATACCCTACGTGACGCCGGGACCGACGGTGGTGCTGATGGCCGGCCTCCAAGGCTCGGGCAAGACGACCACCTGCGGCAAGCTGGCCAAGTACATGA